>JBBSES010000013.1:0-19629 GCA_038239465.1 Gemmatales bacterium | reverse complement strand
GTTCTCCGTTCTACGTTCTCCGTTCTACGTCTCGTGGGATGACGTCACCACGAGACGTAGAACGCAGAACGTAGAACGCAGAACAGGGGCAATCACATGCTAGACATCCAAACCCTCGACCACGACGTCCTGGTCATCGGCGCCGGCGTGATAGGCGAGGCTATGGCCATCGCCGGTGCCTTCCCAGCTGTTACTGGTGATCTTGTATGCCTTGCCGATGCCGCCGGTGGCCAGGATGACGGAGCGCGCCTTGAAGACGACGAAACGGCCCTTTTCGCGGTAGTAGCCGAACGCCCCGGTAACGCGGTCGCCGTCTTTGAGCAGGCGGATGACGGCGCATTCCATGTAGACCTGGATGCCCTGGTGGATGCCGTGGTCTTGCAGGGTGCGGATCAGTTCGAGGCCGGTGCGGTCGCCGACGTGGGCGAGGCGCGGAAACTTGTGGCCGCCGAAGTTGCGCTGCAGGATGCGGCCATCCTTGGTGCGGTCGAAGACGGCGCCCCAGGCTTCGAGTTCGCGGACGCGGTCGGGCGCCTCCTGCGCGTGCAGCTGGGCCATACGCCAGTTGTTGACGTATTGCCCGCCGCGCATGGTGTCGGCGAAGTGGACCTTCCAGCTGTCGCGGTTATCGACATTGGCGAGGGCCGCGGCGATGCCGCCCTCGGCCATGACGGTGTGCGCCTTGCCCAGCAGCGATTTGCACACCAGGCCGACCGAGACGCCGGCGGCCGACGCCTCGATGGCGGCCCGCAAGCCGGCGCCGCCCGCCCCGATGACCAGCACGTCGTGTTCGTGCGTTTGATAGTCGGCCATGGTTCAAAAAGTCTTCCAGGTGTTGAGGTCGGTGATGACGTGATGGGCCAACAAGCGGACGTAGATATCGGCGAGGGCGACCGAGCCGAGACTGAGCCAGAACCACAAGCCATGATGCGCGTTGGCCCGGCTAATTAATTGATAGACGCGATAGCGCAGCGATCCCG
This sequence comes from Gemmatales bacterium, assembly GCA_038239465.1. Lineage (GTDB taxonomy): Bacteria > Planctomycetota > Planctomycetia > Gemmatales > Gemmataceae > JBBSES01. The sequence continues at coordinate 18,649 of JBBSES010000013.1, read as the reverse complement.
TCGGATAGCGGTTGACGTTGCCGCCTCCGAGATGCCGCAGCGCGTGGCAGCCGCCGACGTACATCGTCAGGGCCACGGTATCGAAGCCCGTAACCAGGGTGCCGACCCCAATGCCCGGGCCCTCGCCCGGCATCCAAAAGGCGCTCGCGAAATGAAACCAATGGAATGCGACGAAGATAAGGATGATATAGAAGAAATAGCGATGGAGATTATTGACGCGAAAGAAGCCCTGTTCGCCTTTATAGGAGCGCTTCCACTCGCCCACGGAACAGGCCGGCGGATCGCCCATGACCGAGCGATAGTAGCTAAGCCGGCAAAAATAGCAGGTGAAGCGAAAGGCCCCCGGCCCCCACAGGATGAGCATGGCGGGGGTAAGCAATATGCTTGTAAGGATGAAGTTGGGGGCGAAGACGCCGGGGAAGAGCTTGGGCAGGTTGGGCGACTCGAACGGCGTCACGTAGGGCCCGACCTCGTTCAGGGGCGTCTGAAAGGCGGCCCAGGTGCCGTAGAGGATAAAGAGGATGAAGGCGGTCAGGGTGGCGCTGGGTCGGAGCCACCAGTGGTCACGCCGTTGCGTGGCGCCGAAGGTGTGCGGCGGCGCCACCGTCGTGAGTTGCGTCATTGCAAGCGATTCCCCGTGCAGGTTGGCGGATCGGTTTCGACATATCATTTGTAGGCGCGCCCGCGCCGATGGCTAGTGTCCCCTCAAGGCGTGGGAGGGGGCAACTGTGGCCCCCCACCCCGCCAGCCAACGGTGTTGGCGGCCTGTCCCCTAGCTTGGCGGCCTGTGGCAATCCGCTTCCCAATTGGGAGGCCGGGGGCGGCCATCGTTCCCTTGACGGATGGCCGGCCGGGGGGTATTAGCCGCGTTCGAGGTTCGCCCCGCGTTCATCGTTCCTCAATGGGTCACGGATGACACGGCGCCTGCGATGGATGGCGGTAATCTGCGCCGGCTTGCTCGCCGGCTGTGCACGACACCGCGTGCGCGACGCCGACGCGCCGCTGTTCGTGGCGACGCAGCCGCGCGAAATCGAGGCATCCCCGGTTGCGCATTCGCCCTATGCCGCCGTGCCAGCGTCGGCCGATGTCAAACCGACGGCGCCGGAAACCGCCCCGACGCCAGCCGTCAAGGTGGACCATTATGGCCCCTCGGCGCCAGTCAGCTACCCGAGCGTAGTCGAGTCACCCCCGGCCCCTCCTCCCGCGCCAAAGCCGCCGGACGATCCGCCCCTCGTCGCCGCCCTGCGTTGTCTGCTCGACCAACGGCCCGCCGACGCGGTCGCTTCGCTCAAAGGCTGCGATCCATCGAATCAAGAAGCGGTACTCAACTTGCTGCCCCTGGTTATGCGCCTGGCCGAACCGGGGAAGGACAAACCGCTGAGCAAGACCGAAGCGACGGTCGCGGTCGAGCAATTGAATCAGATCGAGGAGGGGTTGCGTCTCAAAGCGAACCTGGTCCTCGACAAGATGTGCTACTGCAACTCCATCGAGCGCTTCGGCGTCTACGAGGCGCGTCCCGAGGGCAGCCGTTTCGTGCCGGGCAGCCCGGTGCATATCTATGTGGAACTGCGCAATTTTACCAGCCAACCGCACAACTGTTGCTTCGAAACGCGCTTGGCGAGCACGATCAAACTGCTCGACGGCCAGGGCCGAGCGGTGCATCAGCTGGGTTTCAACGACCGCTCGCGGCCGGAATGCAGCCGATCGGCGCGGCACGATTACTTCATCAATTATAGCTTCCGCGTGCCGGAGAATTTCGAGCCGGGCAAGTACGAGTTGAAGTTGCGCGTCGAGGATGTGCCGACGGGTCGGGCCGCGGAGCAGACGTTGGAATTGATCGTGGGCCCGAAGCTGGTGGCGACCGGGGGATAGATGCCCACCGCAATCAAATGTTGACCGCGTTCGCCCCAACGGGGCGGATCGGGGCAACGCCTCGATCCGCCCCGTTGGGACTGGTTTCCGCAATCACATCTCCATCGTCACACCTTGCTCGAGATATTGACGAACGTATGCACGTGCGGCAGCACGCGGTAATTCCACACGAAGCCCGGCCCTTCTAGACGCCAGAAGTGCCACGGTTCCTTGGCTTGTTGTTCCTTCTCCTCGCAGTAGAAGGCGAGGTGCAGCTTCTCCAGGCCGCCGTTGGCCTTAACGATCTTCATCACGTCGTCGGAGTCCTCCTTGCGGAAGGGCGATAGCACGTCGCCCATCACCTTCTCGACCAGCTTGCGCTGATCCTTGCTCAAGTCCTCGTAGCCGATGCCCGGCTTGGGCTGATCCTTGGCGCGGAATTTGATCGACTCTGGCCCCTCGCCGGGGAACTTGTGGACGACGGCGGCCTTGCGCTGCGCTTCGCTCAGCGCGTCGAAGACGCTCATCACGCTCTTGGTCTGGTAGCTGAAGACGTTGCGTTCGCTGTAGCCGTTGGGGCTGTGGCCATAGTACATGGGGCCGCCGAACGCCGCTCCTTCTTCCGAGTTGCCGGGGCAGCGGATGGTCAGGTGATGGCCGGCGAAGACCCAGGCGAAGCGCTTGCCTTCGGCCCACTCGCCGAACATGGTGACGCCGCAGCCCTGAAGCGAGCCGCTGCCGTCGAACTTGCCGTTGCGGCTGATCTGCTTGTACCCTTCCTCGCCGGAGGTGACGGCCTTCAAGATGCGGTCGATCAACTCCTGTTGCGGCTTGGTGTAGCTGTCGCCGATGGTCTTGCCGATTGGGCCGTTGTACATGCGCAGCCGCGTCGGCAGCATTTTGCCCTCGACGGCGCCGTGGTTCCACGGGAGAAGCTGCGTCTTCTTCTGATCGTCGCTGAGCGAGTCGTGCAGTTCCTGGATGAGACCTTCGGCCGGCTTGGGCTTGTCGGCCGGCTTGGCGTCGTCGGCGCGGAGGCGCGGCAAGCTCGCTGCGGCGACGGCCGACAGAGCGGCGGCGCGCAAGAAGTAACGGCGGTCGTACGCTTCGGGAGCGTCGCATTCGGGGCAGGCGGGTTTCGGCGTGTCCGACATGGGTCGACCCTTTCGGAAGAGAGTGCGAGGCGGGAGGGATAATCGTGTATCGTCCACCACGGCCGGGCGCGCGTCAAGAGGCGCGCGATTGCGCTTGTGGCCTCCCGTCGCCCGTTGGTAGATTGACCAAAGGAGAGGATCGGGCTGACAAGCCAGGCTCATGGACCTCGCGTTCGTGGGCCTGTTTTCTTGCTCGGGCCGCGTAAGATAACACCATGAACCCGGCACCGCCATCCGCGACGACCGCCGCCGACCTCCGCTTGCAGGCATATCTGCTGGGAACGGTCGAGTTCGAGGCCGCGCTGGCGCTGCAGCGCCGGCTGGCGTTCGCGATTTCCGGCGACCGCGATACGGCGGCGCTGCTGTTGTGCGAACATTTGCCGTTGGTGACGGTCGGCCGGCAGGGGAGCCGTGCCCATATCCTGTGCGAGAACGAGGAATTGACCGCGCGCCGCTGGCGCGTCCGCTGGGTCAATCGCGGCGGCGGTTGCCTCTTGCATGTACCCGGCCAGCTGGCGGCCTATGCCATCTTGCCGCTCGACCGACTTGGGCTGGGCTTGCAAGCCTATCTCGATGGCATGCATGAAGTGGTCCGCGCCGTGCTGGACGACTTCAGCGTGCCAGCCGAGACGCGGCCCGGACAGCCGGGCGTCTGGGTGCGTGGCCGACCCATCGCCGGCTTCGGTATCGCCGTCCGCGATTGGGTGACGTATTTCGGCGCGTATCTGAACATGGCCCCCGACCTGGAGCCATTTCGCCGCATTCGCTTCGACGGTTCGGTCACGCACGGGCACATGACCTCGCTGGCCCGCGAGCGCCGCGGCCTCGTTCGGCCGGCCCACGTGCGGCAGCGTTTCCTGGAGCATTTCGCCGCTCGGTTCCGCATTGAGAACGTATCGTTCTTTTCCGACCACCCCGCGCTCGGCCAGAGGGCCTCGTCCGATGCAGTCGCTACCCCTCGTTAACTCGATACCCCTGGCCGCCCCGCCGGCCCGGCGCTTGCCCGACTGGCTGAAACGCGACCTGCCGCGCGGCAACGAAAACTTCTTCACCCACGACTTACTGCGCGAACTGCGTCTCGAAACCGTCTGCGAGAACGCGCGCTGCCCCAATCGCCCGGAATGCTATAGCCGGCGCACGGCGACCTTCATGGTCCTCGGCAACGTTTGCACGCGGCCGTGCGGCTTCTGCTCGGTGCCGCGCGGCGAACCTGAACTCGTCGAAGACGACGAACCCCAGCGCGTGGCCGAGGCGTCGGTACGGCTGGGATTAAAGCACGTCGTCATCACCTCCGTCACGCGCGACGACCTGCCCGACGGCGGCGCCGACCACTTCTATCGCTGCGTCCTCGCGGTGCGGGCACGGTTGCCGGAGTCGGCCATCGAAGTGTTGACCCCCGACTTCCTCGGCGACACGAACGCCATCGACCGCGTCCTGGAAGCGCGGCCCGACGTCTTCAACCACAACACCGAGACGGTGCCGCGCCTCTACAAGAAGGTGCGTGGCCGCGCCGATTATCGGCGCACCCTCGACCTGCTCGACCGCGTCAAACGCCGCGCTCCCGAGATCGTGACCAAGAGCGGGCTGATGCTCGGCATCGGCGAGACGACCGACGAATTGCTCGACGTACTCGCCGACCTCCGCGCCGTGAATTGCGACGTGCTGACATTGGGGCAATACCTGGCTCCGACGTTGAAGCATATCCCCGTGGCCCGCTTTGTGCCGCCGGCGGAATTCGACACTTTGGCGGTGCTAGCCCGGTCGCTCGGTTTTCGGCAGGTGGCCAGCGGGCCGTTCGTGCGATCGAGTTATCACGCCGACGAAATGGTGGCCACTCATGTTGGCGCCCATCACCCTGCCTGAACTCGGCGCCGCCCCCGTGGTGCTGAGTGTCTGGTTCGCCGAGATTGGCGACGCCGTCTACGAAGGCGACCGCCTGGTCGAAGTATTGGTCGGCGAGGCGACGTTCGACGTGTCGGCGCCGGCGACCGGACGCTTGGCGGAGCGGCACGCTCGACCCGATCAACCGCTTTGTACGGCGCAGCTGCTGGGCACTATCGAGGTGGATGCGGAATGAGACGGAGCGCGTTTCATCCGCTTTCGTAAGAGCTTCATTTGACATGCCTTCCTCGACTTGCCAACTTTCCCACCTGACCTGACGGTGGCAACGATTTCGAATCACCATGAGGGTCGCCCGTGTTCCGCCAGGATAACTCGCGCCATGCTGACTGCCTCCGTGTCATCCCGCAAATGGAGAAACTGGAAACGCGGACCACGGCAATTGCGAAGAAGGCGCGATAAGGGGACATCGTACGTGGCTTCATTTAATGTACGAGGTCCCCTTATCGCGCCCTCAGATGCGGAAGTTCCGGCAGCTGCCGGAAACCGAAGGCGTGCGCCAACTCGTCTTTTCCCCCGACGGCAAGATGCTGGCCACGGGGCACGCGGATGGCACGATCCATCTGCTGGAGGTGGCAACCCGCCAGGAACGCCGCTGCTTCCGAGGACACCGAGGCGAGATCACGGCACTCGCCTTCACGCCGGACGGCAAGCGGCTCATTTCGGGAAGCAAAGATACGACCGCTCTCGTTTGGGACGTTCGCTCGCTGGAGAAAGCCAAATAGAGAACGCCGGTTGGTTCCATCGACGATTGCCATTCCCGTTGGTATGAGACATAGCCCGCAACCAATCCTTTTCCCCGCACGTCCTGAACTTCACAGCGCGGCGCAATTTTTGGGCACCATCGAGGTGGACGCGGAATAACCCCCGGCACGCGCAACGAGCGCGCGCCGAGGGCAAAAACCGACCCTCGCGGGCCGGCCACTGGGAGCGCTTTCATCTCTCGTGCAGGGGACGTTCCGAGATCACACTAATGGACGGCCCCGCGCGGCGGAAGTTCCCACAAATGGACCGGCGCCGCGCGTGACAATTCGCTTCCCTCCCTCGCCTTCTCCTCAGATGTTCTCGTTTGCGACGGGGCCGCTTTTTGCTACGCTGAATGCTCCTTCGCATTCCCACCGGCTTTTCGCACTGGAGCGACATATCGTGAAGACCGCGAATCCTCGGCTAAATGGCTGGTTTCTTTCTTGCGTGCTGGCCACGGTCGCGGCGGCCGTGGTCCTGCTGGCGCCGTCGCGGGCCGCCGATCCATTCCGCTTCCCGGAAAAGGAACACGGCAAGGGCAAACTCGCCTATACCGCGGACGGGTTGCCGTTGCTCGTCGTCGACGGCAGCCCGGAAGAGATCGGCGATCAGGTCGGCGTGCTGGCCGTCAAGCCGGGGGCGGCGATCCTGAGCTATCCGAAAGATTTGCTCAAACGCTTCGGTATGTCGCGGGCCTATCCCATCCTGGCCAAGGCGGGCGAGGGGATGCTGCCGCAGTTCCCGGCCGACTACCGCAAGGAGTTGGACGCGATGGCCAGGGCCGGCATCGACCGCGAGGCGCTCGTCGTCGGCAACACCATGTTCGACATCAAGAAGTCGGTCGCCTGCGCCGCGCTGCAGGTAGCCCCGGAACGCAGCGCTACGGGCGGCGTGCTGTTTGGCCGCAACCTCGATTATCCCTCGCTCGGCTACGCCCACGAATACAGCTTGGTGACGCTCTACCGGCCCACCGGCAAGCACGCCTTCGCCGCCGTCGGCTTTCCCGGCCTCGTCGGCTGCCTGAGCGGCATCAACGACGCCGGCTTGACGGTCGCCATTCTCGAAATCTATTCGGTCAAGGACGGCGTGGACCGCTTCGACGCCGCCGGAGTGCCCTACGCCCTGTGCTATCGCCGTCTGCTGGAGGAATGCACGACGGTGACCGAGGCCGAGAAATTGCTGCGCTCCCTGAAGCGGACGACGACGACCAGCCTGGCCGTCAGCGACGCCAAGGGCAGCGTCGTCTTCGAGGTGACGCCCAAGGAACTCATCGTGCGTCAGCCGAAGGAAGGCGTCTGCTGCTGCACCAATCACTTCTGCAGCGACGAACTCAAGCCCGAGGACGCGGAAACGCGCTTCCGCAGCGTGGAGCGCTTCGCCGCGTTGGAGAAGGCCCGCGACCTCAAGACACTTGGCGTCGCCGACGTGAAGAAGCACCTGCACGCCGCCAGCAATGGCGCCAATACGATGCAAACGATGGTCTTCGAACCGGCCGCCCTCAAACTCCACCTGTCCATCGGCAAGGTGCCCGCGTCGGAGGGGGAGTTGAAGACCGTCGACCTCAAGCCGCTCTTCAAGAAAAAGGCTGAGTAGCTCAATTAAATCGCGGACGCCGGAACGGCAAGCGGTTTGCATATTAGATATCTCCACAAGGAGACCATCATGCAATCGCACGCTAACAAATACCGTTTCCGTCCGACAATGGAAGAGTTGGAAGAGCGATGTGTTTTATCGACTGTGGCGGCCGCTCCTATTGCGGCGCCGCCGCCGTCTAGCAATATGGCTACCGTTCTGGCGACGCCGATCGAGCCGAGCATCGGCGGCGCTGGCTTTCGGCCCACCCGTGATGCCTTCGCGTCTTTCGGCGGCAACGTCAACGGCTCGACGCAAGCCAATGGCGGGTCCAGCGATTTCAATCAGAGTTTGGGTGCATTGGGGAACCGAGCCAACGGACTGCCCAACGGGCCGGCCGATGTCGCAGGCATCGCGGCAGCCTCCGCGTTCTTTAGCACGAGCCAACCGTCGATCGCAACAACGATCGACCGAACCAACACATCGGCCTTGGACCTTAGCCGGGCCGATATGTATCTATCGTCGGCTCACGCCAACAGCATCTTTCCGCTGCCGGGCGTCAACCTGACGGTGTTGCAATCGTTGCCGCAGGCGGGATCGCGCTTCTCATCCGTGGCGAGCGATCCCTATGAAGGGCGCAATCTGAATACGACGCCGCTGGAGACGCAGTCGCCGCACTTGTTTGGTTAAGAGGCGAACGAAGATAACACGCATGACGAGCGGCGGGAATAAACCTCGCCGCTAATCATTCCAAGGCCTCAATAGCGCCAGGAACAAGTCATCTGGAACTGGCCATTGTCCGTACGCGCCGGGCCGACGGGAACCTTCACGCCCGTGGACAGCCACCAATTGTCGCCGGTCTGCCAATGAATGCCAGGCAATACGTCCACGCGCGTGGGCGGAGCGCCGGAGTTTGAGCTATCGTCCAGACGACTCCGCCCAAGTGTCTCCACGAAGACGAACACTTTATGGCCATTGAGTACGTCGTCGTCGAGACCCGGCAGCGGTTGCTGCAGCACCATGCCATACTTGAGATTGCGGGACGAGCCGTCGAGGCCGCGCACGTTTGCACGCATGGTCTTGCCCACGAATCCCTGGAGAGCGGCGCCGCCTCCCAATTGTTGATTCCACGTCAGCGCGGGATTGAAGCGCGTGGGACCATTCTCGACGCCGTCGCTCGCCAAGCCCGCGGGGGTGGCGGCATGACAGTTGAGCGTCAGCCCTCCTCCCAGCAAATCGAACAATGGGATTTCGGTGTAATAGCGCTGGTAGCCGACTCCGCCCAGGTCGCCCGGTTCGCGGAAATCGAAGAAGGGATTGTCGGCGGCGATAGCGATATCGAGCGGGCCGTCGTCGTCGGCCGTTGGAACGCGTGTGCCGGGTTCTCGATTCGCCGTTTCATTCTCCGCGTCGAAATGACGGACGATATCGCTCGTCATGCCGCCCGGAGTGTTGAAAAGATGCAAGCGCTGGGGGCGGTTCGCGGCGGTAGTCGCCGGCCCCGAACGCCAATCCAGATCGCGCGGCAATATCGTTTCCGGCGGGCGCGTGGGCCATTCCTGCGCGGCGACGGGAGAAACGCCGCCAATCATGCCGGCCACGACCCAGGCGAAAACACTGGGCCGCGGAAGGCGTGCGGATGGTTTGGTCATGATGAATTCTCGTCCCAGGCGCGGGAAGCCCCTTGGGGGGCGAAGCCCGGTGTATTATCGGCGGACGAGCCTCGACGCAAGACCAAGAGCCGCACGGCGGGCGCGTGACGATCGTGGCGTCAGCGGCGCTCCAGGCAAGATCGGGAAATTGGAGCCTTTCGCCGGCCGCGTAACTCAGGAATTCTAACGGCCGATCTCATCATTCCTGGGGAAAGGCGCATGAGGTTTAAGCACAATAATTATGGTCGCGTTTGACCAATGCTTCGACATGTACTATTATTTCAGTGAATCAACCCCTGTCCGTCATTCGATGACCCGGCCGCGATGGCTTGCCCAAGGAGGCGGCTGCCACAGCCATTCGTCGAACGCCTCAACTCGTCCCGACGTGGAAGCGTTTCACACTTCTTCATATGCCGCATCGCCGCGGACGGTCGCCCAGCAATCAGGGGACTCTCATGGGTTCGCACGCGCAGATATTGGTCGTGGAAGATGAAGGCATCGTCGCGCGCAGTTTGCGCAACGAATTGCAGTGCATGGGCTACGACGTGCCGGCCATCGCCGCTTCGGGAGCCGAGGCCATCGAGAAGGCCGCCGGCATGCATCCCGATCTCGTGTTGATGGATATCTCCCTGAAAGGGGACATAGACGGCATCGAGACGGCGCGGCGCATTCGCCAGGACCGCGATATACCGATCATTTACCTGTCGGCCTACGAAGACGACGCCATCCTCGGGCGGGCCAAGACGACGGAGCCGTTCGGCTATCTCCTCAAGCCCTACGAGGAGCGGGAACTGCATACGACGATCGAACTGGCGCTGGCCCGGCACCGCATGGACCAGCGCGTCAAGGAGACCGAACGCTGGCTGGCGGCCACGCTGCGATGCATCCATGACGCCGTGCTGGCGACCGACGCGGAGGGGCGCATTCGCTTCCTCAATCCCATTGCCGAGCATCTGACCGGCTGGAACGAGCGCGATGCCTTCGGCAAGCCGCTCTCGACCGTCTTCGCCACGGTCCATGCGACCACGGGGTTGCCGCTGGAAGACTCGGCCGCGCGCGCCCTGGAGGAAGGTGTCGGCATCGACCTTGTGGACGAATGCCTGCTTCGCGCCCGCGATGGCCGCGAGACGCCCGTCGAGGGCAACGCCGCGCCCATCGTCGATGACGCCGACGACTTCACCGGCTGCGTGCTGGTCTTCCGCGACGTCAGCGAACGCCAGCAAATGGAGAAGCTGCGCCGGCAGAGCGAGGAACACCTGCGCCACTCGCAGAAGATGGAAGCGGTCAGCCGCCTGGCGGGCGGCGTGGCCCACGACTTCAACAACTTGTTGACCGCCATCCTGGGCAATACGTCGCTGGCGCTGGCCAACCTGCCGCGGCACGATCCGCTGCTCGACCTCCTCGTCAGCGTCGAGGCCGCCACGCTCCGCGCCGCCGAGTTGGTCAAGCATCTGCTCGGCTTCTCGCGGCGCACCAGTCTTTGGCTCGAACCGACCAAGCTCAACGACGCGCTGCGGGAAGCGGTCGAGGTCCAGCGCCTGAGCGCCGATCCGCGCGTGGTCATCGAGGCAAGGTTGGGCGCCGACCTCTGGCCGGTGCGCGCCGATCGCTCGCAACTGGGCGAGGTGCTGACCAACCTGTGCCTAAACGCGCTGGACGCCATGCCCGACGGCGGTTCGCTCGCGCTGGAGACCGCGAACATCGCCGTGAGCGACCACTACCTGCGCGAGTGCTTGCGGGCGCAGCCGGGCGAGTTCGTCCGCCTGCGCGTCAGCGACACGGGCCACGGCATTCCCCCGGAAATCCAGGGTCGCATCTTCGAGCCGTTTTTTACGACCAAGGAACCGGGCAAGGGGACCGGGCTGGGCCTGGCGCTGGTCTACGGCATCGTCGAGCAGCACGGCGGCTGGATCGACCTTCACAGCGAACCGGACGAAGGCTCGCGTTTCGACGTGTATCTGCCGCGTTATTGGCCCGAGGGGGTGTGGCCGGAACTGCCGGCCGACACGAGGACGCCGCACGGCGCCGCCGAGACGGTCCTGCTCGCGGACGACGAGGCCATGATCCGCGAGTTGGGAAAAACCATCCTCGAGCGCTGCGGCTATCGCGTGTTGCTGGCCGAGGACGGCGTGCAAGCGGTGGAAACCTTCCAACGCGAACGGCAACACATCGACCTGGTCATCCTCGACTTGACGATGCCGCGCCTGTCGGGACCGGACGCCTTTCAGCAACTCATCTTGCTCGACCCGCAAGTGCGCGTGCTGTTCTCCAGCGGCTACTTCGCCGAAGACCTGGGCGCGCAAGGCGACGAACGAGTACTCGGTTTCCTGGCCAAGCCGTATCGCTCCGAGGACCTCATTCAGATGGTGCGCAGCGGGCTGGACCAGGTGAAAGAGGCGCGGGGATAATGCGACATGGTATTCTCCCCTCCCCTTTAGGGGAGGGGAGCCGGAAGGATGATTCACTTTTCGCGCGATCGGTTTTAAAACGCTAGCTGAACCTGGCTGCGAACCATCCAACCGTCCACGCCGGCGATGAACCCGGCGATGGATTGCCCACCACCGGCCGGATTGCCGCCGTCGTAGATGCTGAAATCGGTCTGCCACTTCCAGGCGTTGCCCTTGACGTACCAGTTGACGCCGACGGTGTATTCGTTGGATTCGCCGTATTTGCGGAAGGCGCCGTCGATCACTCGTACGGCCCCGACTCCCGGTACGGTGACGGTCTGCGAGACGCCGGTGCCGTTGATGCTGCCGCTCTGCCCACGGATGTAGGCCCAGCGAGCGGCGACCTCGAGCTTGCGCGGGATCAGGAAGTAGCCGGCCGACACGTTGGTGCCGTAGTCGATCAGGCCGCGATTGGACGGAAACAGGGCATTGACCGCCGACCGATTGGGCCCGATGTTCGCCTGATAGATGATGTTGCCGAGGCCGTTGGGTGTCGAGCGGAAATTGTTCAGATCGCGGAGCCACCACTCGTTGAAAATACTGAACCCCTTATATTTGCCGGCGCCGAAGACGTTATAACTATAGGCGTCGAATTTATCGACCGCGTGCGAACCGGCCGGCAGCGAGTTCACGCCGCCGTTGAGCACGTTAATGATCGACGAACCGCCCGGCGCGCCGGGCGCGACGAAGTAACGTGCCTGCTCGGCGTCGCCGTAGAGACTGCGCCGGTTCATCGGCACCAGGTTCAAGCTGCCGCCGACGCGGGCCACGGGATCGCAGCTGTAATTGATATCGGCGATGCTATCGCCGAAGAGATTCCAGGCCTTGCGCTGCTCATTCCAGGTGCCGCCGATGTCGTACCAAACGCCGGTGATGAAGCCGGGGTAATTGTCCAGGCGCTGGTTCGGCGTGAAGGATTCCGAGCCGTTGGTCGCAATCGACATCACGAACAAGCGGTTCTCAATGGCGCGGACCTCGAAGCCGGCGGCCATCAGGCGGGCGTCGTCGTCGGAGCTGAAGAAGAGGTCCGCCATCGAGAATTCGCAGAATTGCAGGTTCTGGTTACCCATGAACTCTTCCAGGCCGAAGAACGGCTTCATCTTGCCGACGACTGCCGTAAACGTCGGCGCGTACTTGGATGTTCCCTCGGGACAGTCCGCGCCGCAGCCCTTGCTGAAACAGCACGGACGGAAGTCGTAGGCGACGAATGCCTCGAACAGCGTGACGCCGTGGCTGACCAGGGCGCCGCCGCCGATCGTCGATACGCCGCTGGTGTTGGGAGCGGTGCCGCCGGCTGGCGCCGTGGCGTTCACTTTATTGTTTTGAAAAGCCGCGATGCCGCGTGAAAAGCCGTTGAAATTGATCCGGTAGCGTAGGTCCGGGTCGAAGGCCGTACCCTCGGCGATCAGATTGACGCGCTTGGCGTTCAATGAGCCATTGTCGGCGAAGCGGACCGAGTTAGCGTTCTGGGTGGCGAACGTACTCGTCAAGTGATTGTTATCGTCCTGGGCATGGTAATAGGTATACGCCAGCATCAAGCGGCCGCGGATGCGCAACTCGAAGGGGATGCGCGACTCGTCGTTCCAGTTGGCGTACACCGGATTCGGCGTGCTGCGGATCACGAAGCCGCCGGGGCCGATGAGCGGCGTCAGCGGCGCCACGGTGTAGCCGGTCTGCACGCCGGGCGGCATGCCGGCGCCCGGGTTCTTTTGCAGATAGTCGGCGACGATCTTCTTGATCGCCGAATCGTCGATGCCCGGCGCCGGTGGCGCTCCAGACATCCCTGGCTGCTGCTCTTCCTGTCCGCCCTGCCGGGGGCCGGCGTCCATGCGCCGGCGCAACTCCTCGATCTGCCGGGATTGCTCGTCCAACGCCTTCTGCTGCAGTTCGAGTTGACGCCGTTGGATATCGACGAGGGTGCGCAAATCCGGCTCAGGCTCTTGCGCCTGGATAGGGCCGGCCACTAGGGCCAAGCTCGCCGCCACAAGTAATAACAGCCATCGTGCTACCTTTGACCCTCGCCTCATCGCCAGTCCTCCCGACTAAGAAGGGCGATATCCGCGCCTTCCGATGTTTCGTCTTAATGGGCGCCTAGGAGAGTTAAGGGTTGTATCGACGGACGGCGAAGCGTGCATGAATTGAGTCATCGAAAGCCGCGTTATGCGCTCGTTGAGATGCGGCCGTCTTCACGGATCGGTGAAATGGCGAAGCCAGAGAGTCGGCGGCATTTGCCACCGCCGGACTCTCTGGCTTCGTCGCCGATTTGCGCGGCGTATCGACCACGATCGAGGCATGTAAGCTGGGCATCGCGGCCGATGCGTCATTGCTTATCTTTTGTCGGTTCCACGATCGGCGGGCTTGACAGCGGCACCAGCGGAACCTCCGCGTGCCCGGCGCCGTCGCAGAGGGAGGCGATCATCCAGCACGCGCATTTGCCGTTGGTCGGGTCGTACTCGGGACGGATGCGGGGGATTAACGCATCGGCGGCCTTGAACAGGTCGGCATAGCATTTGTTGCGGCAGAGGATGAGAATTCCAAGGGCGTCGGTCGCGCGATCGCGGACCATGTAATGGCGATCCACCTTGCTGGCGACGTAGAGAGCCGCCACGCCCTTGAGTACGCGCGCGCCTTGCATGGCGATTGCCCAGGCCGCGGCGCGGCGCACTTCCCAGCAGGTGTCGCACTGCAATGCGTGGATGAGCGCGTCGAGAATCTCGGGGCAGGCGCAGAAGTCGGCATGGAGGCGGCAGCCCAATTTCTCGGCCGCCTTGATGCGCGCGCAGCACGCGCAGTCGGATTTGAGTTGCTCCATCAGCTTGACCGCATGAGCCGAATCGCATAATGTCGGCATGCGCAGGCACGACGCACAAGGATCGCCGCAGTCGGGACAGGTCTCGCAAGGTGGCGTGGTGCAGTGGCACAGGCAACCGCACAGGTCGCCCGCGGCGGATGGTTCCGCGGTGCCGGCGAGCAAGATCATAAAAGCCGACAGATATAGGTAAGGCTTCATGGAATCCATTCTCCTCTTCACGAGCGCTCCGGCAGGCCACGGTTGATGGCCCGTTTCTCTTGTCGTTATCGGGTGAAAAGGGCCTGGCGCTTTCGCTTAACCGCGGGGTTTGCGGAGGCGGGGTAATAGAAAAAGCTCAATGCGGCGACGGCGCGGGCGGGTCTTCCGCCTTGGGCGCCGCCAGCAACTCGGGCCTCGCCTTGCCCGGAGCGCTATCGCATCCCGCCGGCGCCGTTTGCACGACGCGCTCGACCACGCACTTCGGCTTCTCCACCTCTTCGACGGTGATCTTCTTGATCAGCACCTTGCGCACCCGCGCCTTGCCGCAACGCACGCAGCTTGGGCACGTCTCTTCACAGCCGGTGCTGGCGGCGCAGGGACAAATCTTATTCCAGAGGTGGGCGCAGAAGGTGTGCGCCTTGGCATAGTCGTACTCTTTGGCGTCGTAGCAGACTTCCTCGCGTTTCACGGTCTCCGTCGTCGGATGAACGACCTTGCGGACGACTTCGGGGCAGGGAGGCGGCACCAGCGCTTCTTGAGCGTTAGCCCGATCGGCAGCAAGGCAAGCGAGCGCGAGCAGCGGTAGTATGAATGTTAGTGGCTTCCGCATATTATTCGATCTCCTCGGGCATAAATGGTTGGATCGCGTTCGTTTCCCCTTCGACTACCAGTCCCAATGGAAGCGCATTCCGAAGGAGTTGAAATTTCCCTCCTGACGGTCGGCGGCGTTTGTCGGCTCGAAGTCGCGCGTGGCGTAGACGTAGTTCCACTGCACTCTCATGGTGGGATTGAGGTGCCAGTTCAAGCCGAGGGTCAAGGCGTTATAGGTGCCGCCGTTGATGCCGCCGTGCGTCAGGTCGAGGTAGTCGTAGCGGATGCCGATTTCCCAGGCGCCTGGGGCGCTGATGATGCCATGCGGCCCGCGCACGGCGTAGAAGTTCGAGATCGGCCGGACGCGGTCGTAGCTGGGCCGTTCCTTGCGGTATTCGCGGTGTTCGCCGGTGAGGAAATAGAGGGCTTCGACATAGCAGCCGTTGGCGTTGTAGTCGCCGCGGCGGACGACGCCTGCCGGCAAGGAGCCATTGGCGCGTGGCAAGCCGCCCGTGTAAGCGTTGGGCACCCACACGAACGTGGCTTCGCTCGTGACCGTGAACGGACCCCAGGCGGAGGCGAACTCGAAGTTGACGAGCTGTTCCCCGTCGCGGCTGAAGAGCGTGCCGGTATTGACGATGTTGGGCACCTGGAAACTTTCGCCGGCCTGCACCAGCGTCCGGGCGCGGAAGCGGGTCTGATCCAGATGCAGCGAACGACCGCTGTAATCGATGCCGACGTGGACCCACTGGTCGCCGTCGTCGCGCCACAGCGGCAAGGCGGTCAAGCGCGCGTCGAAAGCGTAGTCCCCGTCGCCGACATCGCTGGCGCCGAAGTTCGAGTTCGTGCGAAAGATCCCGAACCAGGCATAGGAGCGCTGGTCGAGGAAAGTGCGCTGGACCGTGAAGCCGTTGCTGAATTGGAAGTCGTTGTTGAAGGCGTCAAACAACAAGGGACGTTCGATGAACGTCAAGAACCGATCGGAGGTGGCGTTGGTGAACGTGACCCATTCCTTCTGATGACCCGCGCGAAAGGTGCCGATCCAGGGCAGTTCGTTGATGCCGAACCAGACGTCGGTGAAGCGGACGCCGGGCGTCGGCTCGAAATCGTTCGTCAGGTTGGCCGTGGCCCCCGGCGCAATGCCGAGGGCCCGGCGGCGCAGGTCGATGTAATTGGCGAAATCGAACTCCGTTTCGAACTCGCATACCTCCCAGGCGGTTGCTTGGAAGCGGAGCCGCGCTCGGCGGAACTCGCTGCCGTCCGCCAAACCCTGATTGGGATCGGCGAAGTTGTTGAACTGGCCGATCGAGTTAACGACCGAGTGGGCCGCACTATACCAGCTGTTGTCGAAATCGACACGGCCGCCCACGTAGAACTTGAACGCCTTGTCGGCCGTCTCGGCGTGGAAGCCGTCACGCCAGCGAGCGCTGAACTTCAAGTCCTTGCCGACCTCGAAGCCTTCGACTTCGGTGGCCTTCGTCTTCGCCTCTTCCTGGGCTTTTTTCTTGTCGGTCTCGCCTTTGAGGTAATCCTTGACGATATCGCGGATGACAGCGTTATCGACGTTGGCTCCGGGCCGCGGACCCTCTTGGCCTTCTTGCGTGCTTGCGGGCGTCGGCTGCAGCTGCTGGATCGCCTTCTCCAGTTCGCCGTTGCGTTGCTCCAGCTTATCCACCTGTTGGATGGTCTTCTCCAACTCGCCGTTGCGCTTCTCCAGTGCTTCCAGGCGTTGGAGCAAGGCCTTGATGTCCGCCGCATCGACGGCCGTCGGTTGCGGTTCGGCACTTTGAACCACCGGATCGAGGGCCGCGATCCCAAGCGTCAGCAGGGCGACGCCGAAAATAGCTTTCCTCATCGTTCGACCTTCCCTGGTCAAAGCGTGGCCCCCTTCGTCGCGGTCGGCCATGCGGTGAAGCGGAATCGTCTTCCCCTGCGGGATGAGCATCCCTTGCCGATATTATCGTCATTGCGATGGCGCCGGCTGGGGTAAGGGGACCAGGTCGATGGATACTTCGTTAAGAGCGATGGGAAACTGTAAGGCATACCGCCTAGTCGATAGGGTCGTCGGCCGCTACCGGGGGATCTCTTGAAGGGGTCGTGGCGCGGGCAATGGTTCCGTATCTATCTTGCCGGAGGGCACCACGGGGACATTGACCTTGACGGGGCAGGCCTTGGGCAAGGCTTCCAGCGGCGGCTGGCCGAGCGCCGTGTACAGGCGGAATTGCGCCCGGTTGTATTCGATCACGTCGTTGAGATAGGAAACCCGCGCCGTGTTTAACGCCTGTTCGGCGAGGAGCGGTTCGAGGGCGTCGTACTGGCCGCGCGGGCCGGCCATGCCGAAGGAAGCGCGTTCCAGCCGACGCCACATTTCCAGTGCCTGGAGGATCGCTTCCTGCGCGTTGGGCAGGCTCTCGCGCCGGGCGTAGGCGACGTCGGCGGCGACGACGACTTCCTCCGTCACCCGCGCTATCTCTTCTTGCAGCTGAAAATTCGCTTCCCCGGTCTGCGCCTCGCGCACCCGATTCTCGGCGCGATAGCCGAAGCCCAGGTTGCGCAATTCCCAGACCATTTGCGCCGTGCCGTCGCCACGGCCGTTGAAATTACCGATGAAGCTATTCTGCCCCCCGCCGAAACCGCCGGAATAATAGGTCAACTCGACGCGCGGGATCAATGGCGCGAGCTTGGCCTGGCGGGTTCTCTCGATCGCGGCCTGGACGAGCGAACGCCGGGCCGCCAGTTCGGGACGATTTAGTAAACCGGTGGCGACCAGATCTTCGCAGCTGCAGGCGTCCACCAGGGTGACGGGCAAGATGACGCAGTCGGCCGGCTCCAGGATGACGCACGGCTGCAAGAGCAGCAAGCGCACCAACCGGGCAGAGGCGACTGTCACGTCCCCGCGAAATCGAATCCGCTCCTGCAAGCGAAGCTGCACCTCGGTGCGCGCCCGCGGAAGGTCGGCGGTGGTCTTGGACAGTCCCGCCTTGGAAGCCGCCTCGGCGCGGCGCATCATTTCGCTGGCCCGCGCCAGGGTATCGGCATTGATCGCCAAAGCGCCGTAGGCGCGGAGGAGGTCGAGATACGCTTCGGCCGCCTCCAATTGCGTGTTGTGGACGACGGCCCGCGTACGCGCCGCCTCCGCCTCGCTCAGCCGATTGGCGATGAGCGGCGCGAACAGGGCGTCGGCCAACTCGAAGCGCATGGCCGCCCCGCCGCCGATGAAGATGCTGCTCTTCGACGTGGTGAATACGTCGCCGCGCGCGTTCTGAATCTGCCCGTCGTGCCGCAGATACGTCGGCCCGGTTTGCAGCGTCGGCAGCCAGAGAACGTCAGCCTGCTCGACCCGCGCATAGGCTTCCCGGAGGCGGGCGCGGGCCACGGCGACCGTGGGGTTGTTGTCGTTGACCAGGCGCAGAGCGGTCAGCAAATCGATGGGCAAGACCGGACGGTCGGGACAGGCCGCCGCTGGCGCTTGAGCGTTGATCGTGGGATCGGCCCCGCGTGCCGTGCATGCCAACGAGGATAAGATCGTGGCGGCGGCAAGCGCTGAGGGCCAGGCACGACGTTTCCCCGCAAAATAGCGCATGAGTGCCTCCTTGCACGCCAGCGGCCGACAGAATTTGACCTCTCCGGTTTGCCCCATCTTGGCGAGCGTCGAGGCGTAAGCCCGACGTGTTAGTTGCTCACACGTCGGGCTTACGCCTCAACGCTCACCAAGGCAGTTTCCGTCAG
>JBBSES010000012.1:0-19978 GCA_038239465.1 Gemmatales bacterium | reverse complement strand
CTCATCGTCACGCCGTTCCCCGTCGGCGGCAGCGGACCCGTCGCGCCGGCGGGAATGGTTCGCGGCGACCCGGCCCGCCTGGAACGCATCCGCGCCGCCAAGATGCCGAAGATCGACAAGCCGATCATGTTCGACACCCCGGAAGCCGACGACATTTGCAGCGCCCTGGAAGTCTTCCCGGCCGACAACCCCTGGAACCTGCTCGTCGAGGATTGGCCGGTCGCACCGAACTCGAAAAACATCGTCGCCTCGATCGGCGCCGATAAACCGCTGCGCTACAACACCGACATGGGCTTCGTGCTGGTGCCGCCCGATCAGAAGCGCATCGCCGTCAAGCTGGGTCACTACGCGGCCGAATCGGACAAGGGGCCGTATCCGGTGCCCGACGTCATGCCCATCGAGGGGTGGCCCGTCTTCTATCAGCGCGACGACAAAAAGAACAAGGCGACGCTCGACGACGTGCAGCGCGACAAGCTCAAGGAGGGCGGCGACCGGCACGCCATCGTCGTCGATCCGGTGAACCGCATGCTCTATGAATTCTACGCCGCCAAGAAGACTGACGCCGGCTGGGAGGCCGCCGGCGCCGCTATCTTCGATCTGAAGTCGAACAAGATGCGTCCCGACGGTTGGACTTCCACCGACGCCGCCGGGCTGCCGATCTTCCCCTCGATCGTCCGCTACGACGAACTGAAGCGCGGCCGCATCGACCACGCCCTGCGCCTGACGGTCGTCAAGTCGCGCCGCGCTTACGTCTACCCGGCGACGCACTTCGCCAGCCCGCACACCGACGAGAACCTGCCGCGCATGGGCGAGCGTTTCCGGTTGCGTAAGGACTTCGACGTGACGGGCTTCTCGCCGGAAGTGCGGACGATCCTGACGAGCCTGAAACGCTATGGCATGTTGGTCGCCGACAATGGCATCGACTGGGCGCTTTCGGTCGCGCCGGACCCGCGCATTCCCGAACTTCACGCCGAACTGCGGAAGCTCAAAGGTTCGGATTTCGAGGTGGTGCAGGCGCCGCCGGGGTATCAGCCGGCGGAATAGAAGTCGCTAAAAACGAATAGCCGCGACCCGATGGGGAGCGGCTATTCGTTGGATTCTTTCCTGAATTAGCTGAGTTCGCCGACCTTATAGCGGACGAACTTCAACAGCTTGTACCCCGCCCCCTGGAGAACGTCCCCGACGGTCTTGCTGTCGTCCTTGACGAATGGCTGCTCGACGAGGACGTTGTCGGCGTACCAGGTCTTGAGCTTGCCTTGCACGATCATTTCCATGATGTTGGCCGGCTTGTTCTTATTCTTCGGGTCGGCCTCGATCTGCGACTTTGCGATCTCTTTTTCCTTGTCGAGAACGGCGGCGGGCACGTCCTCGCGGCGGGCGTACGCCGGATTGCGGGCGACCACATGCATGCACACGTCGCGCAGCAATGCGTCGTCGGCCTTATCGCCCTCGACCTGCATCAAGACGCCGGTGCTGCCGTCGTGATGGATGTAGCTGCCGGCGAGGCCACCCTCGACGCGCACGAAGCGGGCCGGCTTCATGTTCTCGCGGATGACGCCGACTACGTCGGCGAAGCGCTCGGCGACCGTCTTTTTACCCGCGAACGGCTCGGCCAACAGCGCTTCCACCGTGGTGGCGTTGCTGTTGAGGGCCAGGTGCTTGGCCACGTCATTGGCCAGGGTGACGAAATGCTCGTTCTTCGCCGACGGCGCGCTTTCGCAGCGCACCTCGACGATACTAGCCACCTTCTTGGCACCGTCGATATAGGTGGCGATGCGCCCCTCGGCCGTCTCGCGGTCGGCACGCTTGGCCTGCATGCCGGCGAATTTGGCGCGGAGCTTATCGACGGCTTTCTCCATGTCGCCGTCGGTCTCGACCAGCGCCGCCTTGCAGTCCATCATCGGCAAATTGGTGCGGTCGCGTAGCGCCTTCACCGTCGCCGCGGATATCGTACTCATGGGTGTCCTCTCGTTTCGCCCGATGCCAACGGAATCGCCATCGCCCCACCCATCCAGTGTATGGATCGCGGCGGATCGCTGACGGCTGACCGCTGAAAGCTTCCCTTATTCCACGACAGCGGCGATCGGCTTCGGGTTCGGCGGCGGCGTCACGATGGGGCCGCTTTGTCCGGGGTTGTAGGGTCGCGGCCGATGCTGGTTATCCCTCGCCTGCTCCTGCGGCATGGCGGCGCGGCCTTCGAGGACGGCGTCGGCCAGGCGGGCCAGCACCAACTCGATCGAGCGGATGCTATCGTCGTTGCCGGGGATGGGCAGATCGACCACGTCGGGGTCGCTATCGGTGTCGATCAGGGCGACCGTGGTGACGCCCATGCGTTGCGCTTCCTTGACGGCGATGTGCTCGCGGTGCGGATCGACCACGACCATGGCGTCGGGCAGGCGGTTCATTTCGCGGATGCCGAGCAGGTTGCGGCGAATCTTCGTCAATTCGCGGTTGAGGGTGGCCACCATCTTCTTGCTGTAGCTGCGAATCTTCGCCGTTTCGGGCGACTTGCTGAACTCGAACTTGCCCGATTCGTTAATCATGCCGCGCATGTAGGCGCCCATATCCATCTTGCCGGGGTTCTCGCCGGCGGGCAGCCAGAGCGATTCCAGTTCGACCAGGCGTTTGAGGCGGTCGCGGATGGTGCGGTAATTGGTCAAGGTGCCGCCGAGCCAGCGTTCACTGACGTGGGGCATGCCGCAGCGGGTGGCCTCGCGTTCGATGGTGTCCTTGGCCTGGCGCTTGGTGCCGACGAAGACGACCAAGCTTCCCTTGGCCGTCAGCTGCGACAGGTAGCGATGGCCCCGGAGCAAGCCGCGGACGGTTTCGCGCAAGTCGATGATATGAATGAGGTTGCGCTTGCCGTAGATATACGGCCGCATCTTCGGGTTCCAGCGGCTGGCGCGGTGCCCGAAGTGAACGCCGGCGTCGATCAAGTCCTTTACCTGCACGATGGCCACAAACCGACCTCCTGGCTGCGAGCAAGGGGAATGCGTGAACCGCCTGGGGCTTATCGGATGTTCGTCAAGAACACGCCCGCCGCGCGGGACGTTCCCGCGCGGCGTGGAAGAGGTTCACTGTAGCAAGGACGATACGAGCGGTCAAACGGTTTTAGGTGGAATAATCGGCCATTTCGTTTCGCCGCGATCCCCACCTCGATGAGGGGGGAGCGCGGGCAGCCTCCTCACCGTGCGGGCATTGCCAGCAATTCGCTCGTCACTGCCGGGGAGAGTTGAACCATCACGAAGCGACTCGCGGGGTACAGGTAATCCTCGCCCGATTCATCCACGACGCGGAGAAAATTCATCTTTCGAGGCGGCTTCATCCGGCAGGACGTGGTATAGCTTCCACACTTCCAGATCGTCGCAGCCCTCATTCGTCACGCGAATGGCGAAGGGCTGCTTCGTGGTTTTGCTCTTGGCCATAGTTCTTTAGTCCAGGAACCGTTAAATCTTCATCCGTTTCTTGCCCACTCCATGAACCTCATACCAGTGCATCTCGGCAAGTCGTGTATTGCCGTTGGAGAGACGAACCAGCGAGCGGCCCTTTAATTTCCGCCAGCGCTTTCCACCATACTTCTCTTTCAGCGAATCGAGTTCGCGGATGGAAAGGTTGACGGCGATGATTTCAACGTCGGTGATTTTACCGACCAGTTCGAAATCCATAATGCGGCACTGGCGATAGCCGAGGTTGGGCGTAAAAGCTGGGTGTTGCCTGCACGGAAAACCTTCGCATCCTACCTCACACTGTACAGCCTTGCACCTGCTTTCGTCCGCGACTCGCCCGGCTTAGTTTAGGCGCGACCCGAAGGGAGAGCACGGCGAGCGTTCCACGCTTGCCGACCGGGATTCCCGATTCGTTCAATAGCGCCACCAGGCGTGTGCTTTGTCAAAATGAATGAGAAACCGCGTGATGTCCTCGCTGCCATCGAGGGGCCGTAGGCTCAAATTGGGCGCAAGATGCGCCGTCCAAAGATCGTCCCATTCATCGATTCGATCCGCGTCCAAAAGGGCACTCTCCTGGGCAAAGAGAGAACGCGCCTTTTCGAAGGCGGGAAACAGCACATAGCTGCCGTGAAACCACGGACAGTCGCCGCCCGTGTTCGTGAGCGTCGCTATCTTCTGGCCCGCGAAATGCAATTCGTAATCCGCCATATCACTTCTCCATAGCCGGCTTCCCCACCAACCAAAACAACGCCGGCGTCACCATCTGGTCCAACAGCGTCGAGGCCAGCAAGCCGCCGATGACCACGACCGCGAGAGGTTGCAAAATCTCTTTACCCGTCTGGCCCGCCCCGAGCGCCAACGGCACCAATCCCAGGATCGCCACCGCCGCCGTCATCAATACGGGAGCGAGGCGTTCGAGCGTGCCGCGGACAATCATCGCCTCGGTGAAGCCTTCGCCTTCGTGCTTCATCAGATGCAGATAGTGCGAGATCATCAAGATTCCATTACGGCTAACGATGCCGATGAGCGTGATGAAGCCGACCCAGTGGGCCACCGAAAGACTGGTCGCGCCCAGCCACAGCGCCGGCCGCTGATGAAACGGCACTGCGGTCGACACGGGCCACGCGGGCCGATTGACGAGCATGAGCACCACCACCGAACCGACCGCGGCCAGGGGCACGTTGGCCATCACCTGCAGCGCTGCCCGCCACGACTCCAGGGCTTTGTTCAACAGCAGAAAGACGCCTATCAACGCCAGGATGCCAAAGAGGAGCAATCGTTTATTCGCCTCCTGCTGGGCCTCGAATTGGCCGCCGACCTCGACGCGATAGGCCGCCCCGTCCTTGCTCAGCGCCGCCAGTTTCGCTTCGATGGGCCGGAGCTGAAGCTGAATGTCGGCGGCCACGCTGGCCAGGTCGCGGCCGGCCACGTTAGCCGACACCACCAGACGCCGCTGCACCTGCTCGCGGTTGAGCGTGTTCGGCCCCGTCGTCTCGATGACGCGCGCCACTTGCTCCAGCGCCACCTTGCGGCCCGATGGCGTATCCAGCACGGTAGCGCCGATGACGGACGGATCGACGCGCGCCGCTTCGTCGTACCAGACGACGAGATCGAAGCGGCGGTCGCCGTCGAGGATTTCGCCGACCGCCTTGCCCCGATAGGCCGTTTCCAACAAGCGCAGCACGTCGCCCGGCTTGAGGCCATAGTGCGGCAACACGTCGCGGCGCAGTTCCAGGCGCACTTGCGCCACCTCGACTTGCGGCTCGACTTGCAAATCGACCACGCCGGGCACCTTCCTCATCGTGGCCTCAATGTCGGCGGCGGTGTCGCGCAAGACGTTGAGTTCCGGGCCGAACACCTTGACCGCGATCTGGGCGCGCACGCCAGATAGCACATGGTCGAGCCGATGGGCGATCGGCTGACCGATGTTGACCTTCACCCCCGGCAAACGCGCGACGCGCTCGCGGATGTCGGCCAGCACTTGCTCCGACGGTCGGCCCAACGTCTCGGAGCCGAACCCGTGCAACCCTGGCACGGCTCGTATCACGGCGTTCCACCAGCCCGGCTTCGGTCTCTCATGCTCCTGCAAACGCACGTCCAGTTCCGACGAGTTGACGCCCTCGGCGTGTTCGTCCATCTCGGCCCGTCCCGTGCGCCGCGCGATCGACAACACTTCCGGAACCTGGGTCAAGAGGGTCTCGACTTGCCGGGCGACGCGCTCGCTCTCGGCCAGGCCGGTGCCCGGTTCCGTCATGACGTTGACGGTCAAGGTGCCCTCGTTAAAGGGCGGCAAGAAGTCGCCACCCATGCCGGCCACGCTTGCTACCGAAAGAATGACCAAAACGGCCACGACGGCCAGGACGCCCCGCGCGTGCCGCAGCGAGAAGCGTACGACCTTCTCATCGAGCCATTTGAGCCAGCGGAGGACGAACGGATCGCCGCCATGCCCGAGGAATTTCGCTCCGGGCAGCAGATACGACGCCAGCACCGGCGTGACCGTCAGCGACACCAACAGCGAGGCCGCCAACGACACCAGATAGCCCAGGGCCAACGGCGCGAACAGCCGGCCTTCCAGTCCCGACAGCGCGAACAACGGCAGCACTACCAGGCAGACGATGAGCGTGGCGTAGACGATGGAGTTGCGCACCTCGCTCGACGCCTCGTAAACAATATCCAGCGACGATTGCGAGGTATCGAGGCCGCGTTCCTTCAAACGCCGATAGATATTCTCGACATCGACGACGGCGTCATCGACGAGTTCGCCGACGGCCACCGCGATACCGCCGAGCGTCATGGTGTTCAGCGTCACGCCCAGGTAGTGGAAGACCAAGGCGGTAATGAGGATCGACAGCGGGATGGCCGTCAACGTGATGACGCTGGTGCGGATGTTCCACAGGAAGAGGAACAGCACTAGGAACACCCACAGGGCGCCGTCGCGGATGGCCTCCTCGACGTTGCGGATGGCGGCCGCGATGAAGTCGGCTTGGCGGAATATATGTCGATTCAACGATACGTTGGGCGGTAGTATCATTTCATCGAGGGCCGCGTCGATGGCCCGGTCCAGGTCGAGCGTGTTTGCGTGCGGCTGCTTTTGCACGGTGAGGATGACGGCCGGCACGCCTTTGGCATCTCCTTCCGAGCGCAGCGCCGCGGCGCCGCGCGGCACGGGACCGGCGAGGCGCACGTCGGCCACGTCCTTGATGAGGAGGGCACGGTTGTCGCGCCAGACGACCGGCACGTTTTCGATGTCGGCCAGAGCCACCGTTCGGCCATCGATGCGCACCAGCGCCTCGGTGGCCGAGCGCTTGAGGATGCCACCGCCCGCCACGCCGGTCGCCTTCTCCGCGGCTTCGAGCAATTGCTCCAACGTGACGTTGGCGGCGCGCAAGCGTTCGGGCGTCGTCAGCACTTGATACTGTTGCAAGATGCCGCCGATGACCGTGACTTGTGCCACGCCTTCCACCGATTGCAGCCGATTGCGCAGCGTGAATTCGGCGTAGGTGCGCAACTCCCGCGCTTGCCCGGCGCGCTCCTCGGGAGTGGCCGCTTCCTTGGTCGCGTGCAAACCCAGGAGCATCACTTCGCCCATGATGGACGAAATGGGCGCCAGCGTCGGGTTAGCGTCCTTGGGCAAGCGTTCGCGGACCACGGCCAGCTTCTCGGCGACGATTTGCCGATCCCGAAACAAGTCGCTGCCCCAATCGAATTCGATCCAGACGATCGACAGGCCGACGCCGGACGCGGAGCGCACGCGACGTACTCCCGTGGCGCCGTTAAGGGCGTATTCCAACGGCCGGGTGACGAGTTGTTCGACTTCCTCCGGGGCCAATCCGGGCGCTTCGGTCAAGACGGTGACGGTCGGCCGGTTGAGGTCGGGGAAGACGTCCACGGGCAAGCGCATAGCGACATAACCGCCGTATACCGTGATCGCCAACGTGGCGATCAACACGAGCGGCCGATTGCGTAGCGAGAACAAGATGACGTGATTGAGCATGGTATGTAAAAAGCGAACGAACCACAGAGGCACGGAGAACACAGACAGCATTAACACAGAGAAAGAGACAGAAATTAGACCGTGCCGCTCTTTTGCTTATTTCCCCTTCTCTGTGTTATTTTTCTCTATGCCCTCCGTGTCTCTGTGGTTCGTTTTCTCCGTTATCAGGCGAGCCATCATGCCGTGGCGCAGTAATGGCGATTGTCCGGCCAAACGCGGCTCGGCCCAGATCGATAGCGTGCGATCCGGGCCATCGAAACGAGCGCCGGCACGCACGATGACGGCGTCGAACGGTTCGCTGCTCGATGGAACGCGGACGCGCAGGGTTTGGCCGACGCGCGCTTCGGGTAGCTGCCGCGCCGCGACGAAGCCGCGCACCAACGGTGGCTTGGAGAGATCGTGAATCTCGAACAGAGCGTCGTCCGCTTTCACCGCCTGGCCCAGCGTCGCTTGCGTCCCGGCCACGACGCCCGCGATGGGTGCCCGCACCGGCAGCGCGGCGACGAAGCGACGCTTCTCCAGCAATTCGCTTACCTGTTCGGTCGAGAGGCCGACCGCTTCCAGCTTGCGGCGCAAACCGTCGCGCCGTTGCCGAGCGGCGAGGGCCGCGCTTTCGGTTTCGCGCACGGCGCGGCGGCTCAAGGCCGCGTTGTTTTGCGCGGCCAACGGCTTCAATTGCTTCAACGTCTCTTCGAGTAATTCGAGCTGCAACTGATTGCGCAAGAGATCCAACTGCAAGCTTTGGAATTCGAGGCTGACGACCTCGGCGATGATCTCGCCCGCTTGAACGGCCTGGTTGCGATCGACGAGGATGCGCCGTACGCTGCCCGCCAGGCGCGTCGTCGCCACGGCGCGGCGATCGGGCGGCAGTTCGATTTGGCCCGTGAAGCCCGGCGCCTCGGTCCTCGGCTTCTCGGTCGCGGGTTCGGCCGCCGCGTGGGTGAAGAAGGACGACAGTTCGTGACTGCCCGCCGTCAGTACCTGATCGCCAGGCACCAGGGCGCCGCGTTTGATCTCGATGAGGCCGTCCTGCCGCTGTCCCGGAACGACATTCTGCTTGACGTATTGCCCCGGCCCCTCGCGCATGAAGACGTAACGGTGCGACCCCTGACGCACCAGAGCCGTTTCGGGAACGGCGATGACGTGCGCCTTGCGTACCGTGACCTCGGTCTGGCCGACCATGCCCGGCAACAGGCGTTGTTCCGCGGAGTTCGGCACCTCGGCCCAGGCGATGCCCAAGTGTGTCAGGGGTTCCAGGGCGACGCTCACCATCTGGAGCGTGGTCCGCGTTACGCCGCCGCCTTCCCAGCGAACCGTCACATCTTGTCCCGAGGCCAGTCGCGGCAGGTCGCGTTCCAACACGTCGAAGCGCAGCCAGACCACGGACAAATCGGTAACGCCGAACAGGTGATCGCTCGGTTCGATGACCTGGCCGACGCGTGTATCGGCATGGCTGATGACGCCGCCGATGGGGGCCTTGATGGCCAGCGCGCGGATCGACGCCGCCGGATCGCGCAACAACGTTTCGACCGCCGCGTCGCTTATTTCCAGCGCCAGCAATTTGCGGCGGGCGATCTCCAGAGCGTTGGCGTTTTCTCGGTAGCGCGAACGCGCGTCTTGCACCACCTGCCCCGAGACAACCCCTTCGCCGCCGGCCGTTTCCAGCTGCTTCAGGTTCGCCGCCGCCAGTGCGGCTTCGGCCTGGGCGGTGCGCAGTTCCACCTGCATCGCATCGAGTTCGGGACTGTGGACCTCGGCGAGGACGGTGCCGGCCTCGACGGTTTGCCCCAGTTGAACGTGGATGGCCGCGATCTTGCCGCCGACGCGCGCCGATGCGTGGGCATGCTTTTGCCACGGAGACACGACGACGGTCGGCATCGAAAGTGTCTCTTCGATGGCGACGAGCCGCGCGTCGGCCGTCTCCACCCCCAGGCCTTCGCGCGCCTCCGGGCTGAGGACCACTTGACCCTGATCGATATCGATAGCAACGCCCTTTGTCGGCAATGGCGCGTGGCCTTCGTGCGCCCACAACCAGGCGGCCGTCGCCAGAAGCACGACCAAGGCGGCCCCTTGCGCGGACTTATAATGCTTCATGAAAAGCGCCTCCGACGAATGGCCGATGCTTACGCGACTCGCGTACAATACCGGCCACTCGAGTCTACCAGCTTTATCCAACCCGCCAGAGTGAGGGTTGGCCCATTCTCTTCGATGAAAGATTATCTCATGTGTGATTGCACGAAACTCAGCCCCCTGTCGATTATCGCGGTCGCGCTGGCGTTAACGCTCTTGCCGGGCTGCAAGAGCGAAGTTCCCGCGACGCCCAAGTCCTCTTTACCTTCGGCGCCCACGGCGGACGAAGGCCATTCCCACGAGCGCGGCAAGATGATGCTCGCCGACGCCGGCAAATATCACGCGCTGCTCACGGCCCACTTATCGGCCAAGGGCAACGAACTGGACTTTTTCTTCGAGACGGTCGCCGACAAGCCGCCCAAGCCCGTGACGCTGCCGTTGAAGTCGTTCACCGCCCAGGCCAAGACCAGCGACGGCCGACTCGAAAAGCTCGAGTTCGAGCCGGCCCCGCTTGACGAGCGCAAGGACGACAAGCCGGACACTTGCTCCCACTTCGTCGCCAAGGCCCCGTGGATGAAGGCCGACGACGACTTGTACGTTTCGGTCAAACTCACCCTCGACGGGGCGGAGGAAAGCATCCGTTGGCGCAACTTCAACCCCAAAAAATATGCCCACCACGAGGAATAGCACGGCTACTTCTTGACATACTCCCCCGGCTCCTGGATCTTCTCGGGGTTATCCTTGGCCAACTGCACGAACTCGTCGAAGCAGGGCGAAGCCGTCGAGGACACGGCGTGGACGCATCGCAATCCTTGTCGATAACGGTGCGTCCTCGCCCTGCCAGGTCTTCGACCGCGCGGACATTACTGCTTTTCGCCGTTCTTTGCCCTCAGGGCCTTGACCTTGGCTAGCGTCTCCTCCGGGTTGTTAAGCGCCTTCCGAGCGCAGGGCTGGCAACAGAGAAATACCGCCTCGCCCTTGATCATCACTTTGCCCGGCACGCCCATGACGCCGAGTCGATTGTTCTCCTGTATCGGGCAAAACCTCTGCGCCTCCGCGAGCTTGCGATCTTCCGGGCTTAGCTTCTTCAGGTTTTCCTCGATGAAAACCTCGGCCTCCGTGGAATTGGCATCGACGAGGTAGACGCAGTGGATGGCCCCGGCCTTCACGTTGAATTCGTGCGTCTGCGTCACCTTCTGCCCATCCTCGACCCAGTCCACGCGCACGCTGTACGTGTAGTCCTTGTCCGCCGCAAGTGGCGGCGACATGAATTCGCGCATCGTGCCCTTCGTGGCGGTTTCCTTGCCCTGGAACCACACCTGACCGTTCTCGGGCAGATGGGCCATGAGCAACGCTCGGTTGGCGTAAAATTCATCGGGGGTTTGCTGCGGGACCGTCATGACCGCGACCTGATACTTCTTGGCGGCCACCGGCGCGGCGCTTGGGTCCTTGGGAGTCGCGGCGTGCGCCGGTTCCCGATAGCCCTGGTAGCCCATGACGTTCCAGGGCCACATCTTGGAGCCGCCCGAAGGCATGCTTTGCGCGGAGACTGGCTGCGCTGCCCATAGCAGGGCAGCGAGGGCGCTGCCAGCGGTCAGCAGTTTCGAGATACGTGAATGGTTCATGGTCCGGTTCCTCTTTGAAAAAAGACAGCGGTAAAAGGTCGTACCCGGCGTGGGTCCGAGCGTGGGCCGCCACGCCGGGGCCGCCCTGGAAAGCCAAGAGTCACTTCTTGATGTAATCCCCCGGCTCCTTGATCTGCTCGGGGTTGTCCTTGGCCAGTTGCACGAACTCGTCGATGCACGGCGGACAGCAGAATTGATACGTCTTGCCGCCAATAATCCACGTGCATTGTGGATTGGCTCGCGTCATCGTGATGGGGCAGATGCGATCGTTGGCCTTGGGCTTTAGATCGTGCGTCGCCTTGAAATTGGCGTACTTGGCACCGGCCGTCGTGTTGCCGTTGGCCTTGATATCCGCGGCGGTATATTTGCCGCCCGGCGTGAGGTAAAGCTTCTGACCTTCGTCCCCTTCCACGGTGGCGGGCATCGGTTCCGCGTGGCCGGCGGTCGAGGCGAAGCTGAAGCGAAAGCGCTCGCCGGCGATGGCGATGCTCGGCACCGTGACCGAAACCGCCTGGCCGCGCAGCGCCGCCGGCACCGTGCCGACGAACTGCGACGTTTTGCCAGCCGCGTCGCCGGCGCGCGGCTCGGCCTTCAGCGGGATCGGCGTTGCTTCCAGCGCCGTTTCCGGCTTGATGTACGCCTCCAGCGTCTGCGTTTCGACTTCGAGAATGCGCGCCTCGTCGTTGCCCAGGGTATAGAGGCGCAGCGTGCCGTCTTTGGCGAAGACGGCTTCGGCGTGGTAGTTGTCGCGGCCAATCTCGACGATGATGCCGTCGTGTTCGCCCTTCTTGTGGCCGTGGTCCGTTGCCTTGGCCGCTGGCGGTTTGGCTTCCGGTGTCGATGGCGCGGGGGGTTCGTTGGTCCGCGTGCAGCCGACCATGGTGACCAGCGCGACGAGGCACAAAGCGAGCGCGGTATATGCGTAGCGCATAACATTCTCCCGATAGAAGGAATGGAAAAGGCGCAGCGTTAGCGACGTTTCGAAGAGGCGTTATGGGAGGTCAAGAGAGCGCTAGCAGCGCAAGATGTGAAGGGCGCGCAGAATGTCCGCCGGATCGAGCGAGGGGAAGCCGGAACAGGCTTCGAGGGAAAGGTACGAAACGCAGGCAACCGAGGATATGGCGGGATCGAGACTCGCCGGGCAATCGAGCGGGTTCCACGTCAACGGCGCGGTGGAGGGTGCGTCCGTGGGGCTGACATGGGCGACGGGCCGATGATCGTCGCACTTGCATGGAGGCGGAGCGGGAGCGTCGGCGGGCGTTTCCGCCGGTGCCTCATGCTGGCAGCAACAGCAACTTTTCACTTCATGGCTAGGCACGGATTCCACGTTTGCCTGACGCGGCACCAGGCAGCAGCATAGCCACGGGCCGGCCGCGGTGAGAAGGCTCAACAGAAGTGAAAGGCATACCCGCATGAGTATGAGGGAGAAAGCGACAGAGGATTTATCTCATTTACCATTGTATGCCGTTTATCTGCGTTGCGTCAATGGCACGCCGCTGCTTGCGTGTCGATCCGAGTGCGTTAAGATGCACACGCCGTCTTCGTCACCTGAGAGCTTCCCATGCGCGAGTTACTGGCCGACCTGACGACCGCATTGCAGCAGGGGCGGGCCTGCGTCCTGTGCAACGTGGTAGAAACGCGCGGCTCGACGCCGCAAAAGGCCGGCGCCGCCATGCTCGTGTTCGCCGACGGCAGCCAGCGCGGCACCCTCGGCGGCGGCTGCGTGGAGGCCGAGGTTCGGCAACGCGCCCTGGCCAACCTCGCGCAGGGCGGCCGGCCGGAAGTGCTTACTTTTCACCTCGACGACAATTACGGCTGGGACGACGGTCTCATCTGCGGCGGCCGCATGACGATCCTCGCAGACGCACTCCCCCCCAGCGATGAAACCGCCCTCGGCTACTACCGCAGTCTGAAAGATCATATCGAACGCGGGAAGGGATGCACCGAAGCCATTGCGATCGCGGGCGAAACGGCCGCGGTCGGCAGCCGCTATCTGTTCGACGCCGATAATCACCTGGCTACTCAACGGGCAAACGGCACCGTGCCGGAAGCCATCGCAAGACTACTGCCACCCCTATGTGAGCGACCGAAGCCGAGCGTGCGCCAGGGAGTCGCCTATCTGCCGGTGCCGCCGCGCGTCGCGCTGCTTATCGTCGGCGGCGGCCATGTCGGCCAGGCGGTAGCCAAGCTCGCCGCCGAGGTCGATTTCGAGGTATGGGTCCTCGACGACCGCGAAAGCATCGTCAGCGTCGAGCGCTTTCCGAGCGCGGCGCGGCGCATCGTCGGCGACATCGGCGCGCGCTTGAAAGAGTTGGCCCGCGACGGCATCACGTCGTCGGTCTATGCCATCGTCGTCACGCGCGGCCACGGCCACGACGAAGAGGCGCTCTACCACCTAGCGGCAACGTCGGCCGGCTATGTCGGCCTCATTGGCAGCCGGCGCAAGATCAAGCTCATCTACGAGGACCTGGCGGCGCAAGGAGTGCCGGCCGAGGCGCTGGCCCGGGTCCACGCGCCGCTGGGTTTCGCCATCGGTTCGCAGACGGTGCCCGAGATCGCCATCAGCATCGTGGCGGAGTTGATCGCGCGGCGCAATGTCGGCACCACATCCATGATTCACCACAAGGACCATAAAATAAACGTTTGATGATGTGCTATGTCACGAATCTTCGCCCTCCTCCCCGCGGCCGGCAACAGCGAGCGCATGGGCCGTCCCAAATTGGCCCTGCCCCTCGGCGATAGCACCGTCCTGCAAATAGTCGTGGCGGCGCTGCGTCGCGCGGCGGTCGAACACGTTCTGGTCGTCATCGGCCCGCACGTGCCCCAACTGGTATCTCTGGCCGAAGTCGCCGGCGCCGAGACGTTGCTTCTCGCCGAGGAAACCGCCGATATGCGCGCCACGGTCATGGCGGGCCTGCGCTGCCTGGAACAACGGTATGCTCCATGCGCGGAAGACGCCTGGCTGCTAGTCCCCGCCGACCATCCGACGCTCGACGCCGAGGTGATACGCCGTCTTATCGCCGCGCGGGAAAGCAGCCCGAACTATTCGATCTTCATCCCCACGTTCGGGGGACGACGCGGCCATCCGGCGCTCATCGCCTGGCACCACGTCGCGGGTATAAGATCGAAGGACGCGGGAGAGGGATTGAACGCTTACTTGCGGCAACAGGCGGCGGCCACGCGCGAAGTGCCGGCGACGGCGGAAGTGCTGCGGGACCTCGACACGCCCCAGGATTACGAGCGGCTGCGATTGAAGTCGCGCTCCGACGAATCATAATTCGGCACGCGGCTTGCAGGTGTATATCAGTACACGCGACGTGGTCCGACGCAACCGGCGGACTTTCCGAGAATCATTTATCGCGAGGAGTTACCGATGAGTACGCCACAAGCCAACCCGCGGAAGAATCCGAGCGAATGGGTCACAGGCGATGAACCGCTGACGGGACCGCAGGACAGCTACCTGCACACGCTGGCCCGCGAGGCGGGGGAGAAGGTGGACGACAACCTGACCAAGGCCGAGGCGTCGGAGAAGATTGAGGAGTTGCAAGCGAAGACGGGCCGGGGGAAGCTACGGAAGGCGAGACGTACACAAGGCAAAAGGGGCCAGGGCACGACCTGAGCGGCGTGGCATTCACCTCCGCCACGCCCGCGTCACCCGCGACTCCGCCCTGAACTCGCTCACTTCCTTGCCGTCGCGGTCCAACTCGACGGCGCGGAGCTGGTCCATGGTGGTGACGAGCGTATTGCCGTTGGGCAAGCGTACCGCCGCGACGGGGTGAAGGGTCGTTACCTGCCAGACGGTCTTCCCCTCGCCATCGACCTCGATGACCTTGTTGGAGCGCCACAACGGCAGCAGCACGCGGCCGTTGGGCAGGACTTCGAGGCGGCCGCCGAAGTGGTGCATCTCGGCCGGGAAGCTGTGGACCTCCTGGCCGGCGGCGTTGACGCGGATGTACTTGCGATTGTTGGTGACGGCCGCGTAGTCGCCGCCCGGCAGTTTGACCGCTTTGTTGATCATGCCGTCCGTCTGGTACGAAAAGACCTCGGTTCCCGTCCGGTCCACCTCCACCATCAGACTCATGGTGGCGATGAAGACGTTGCCGTTGGCGAGGCGCTGGGCCATGAGCGGCCTTTCGATGGTCTTTTCCCAGAGGATGTCGCCCTTGAAGGAGCGCTCGGTGACGCAGCTGCCTTGGCTTTCGGCGACGAGGACGCGATCGCCGGGCAACAGTTGGGCGTCGAGCGGGAAGCGCAGGTCGTCGATCTTCCAAAGGAGCTGGCCGTCGGCGTCCACTTCCAGGAGGCGGCCGAGGTCGAGGAGGATGGCGAGGGTGGTGTTTCGCGTCTTCGGCTTCTCATCGAGCAAGGCGAGGTCGGTGGTGGCGGCGTTGCCCTTCCACCATTCGCCCCAGGCGGCGCGGCATTTTGCTTGTTCCGCCGGGTCCTTACCGAGAGGAACGGCCGGCGCCCCGCGGCCGTCGGCCAGGCGGCAGAGCATCGTTTCGGCGTGCCACGCCTGGTTGACGGGCAACTGATCGAGCAGGGCGATGAGAATCGGCACCGCGTCTTTATCTCGAACCTGAGTCAGTCCCAATGCGGCATACAGGCGCACGGTGGGAATCGGATCGGCCAGCAATTTGCGGACGGCGCCGAACTGATCGCGGACATTGGCCCGACATAGCGCCTCGGCGGCCGCGGCACGGCGCATCGGCTCCGGCGATTGCAGCGCTTCGAGGACCGCCCGTTCGGGTTCGCCGTCGCGGACGGCGACCTCCGCCAGCGCGGCGCGGACCTCTTCGACAACCGCCGGCCGATCGGCGAAGGGGAGATAGCCCAGCAAGGCGGCCGCGCTCCCTTCGGGCCGCAGTCGGAAGATAATGCGGACCGCGGCGGCCAGGACCGCGGGGTCGAGTTCCTTGTCGGCCAGAAGGCGGACGCAATTGCCGACGCGCTGGCGCACTTCCGGGTCGCGGTGCCCGGCGGCGCCGCGCAGCAGCGGCATCGTCTTGGGACCAAGCGCCACCACGCTCGCCGCCGCCTTCTGCCGCGCGAGGTACGTCATCTCGCCGAAACGCTCGATGAGGTCGGCGACCCGCGTCTTTTCCTCGGGGGAAAGCGTGCGCTGGCGGAACACTTCCAGCAGCGCCGCGCCATCGTCGGAAGCGAGGCCGGCCGCCTCGACGAGTTGCCGATCTTGCTTGACGGGATCGTCGCTCAACGCCGGCAGGTGCGGCTTATTGCCGGTCTGGTTGGCCGGCAGTCTGGAACCGTCGATGAGGATATCAGGCGCCGGCGGAGGCACAAGACCCCGGTCGGCCGGCAAAGGCGCCCACTCTTGCCGCGTAAAGTTGGCGTCGGGGCCGCCTCTCTCGCGCTGGCGCAGGTCGTGGACCAGCCACGCCCACGCGGCGACGACGATCAACAACAAAGAGACGAAAAGGAGCCGGGTAGTCCGACCGTGCATCGCGGAGGCTCCTGGCGAGGAAGGGCGATCCATCCATTCATCGTAAGGAAGCGGCGGCGAAAACTCGATACTATTTTCGCCTTGAACAAAGTGGACGGTGGTTGGTGGACGGCGGACGGCGAGGATAGAAGGGGGCCGCTTTCTTGGGGCGCCGAGCGGCTTGCCAACGTGGTATATTTTCAGGAAGCCCCAGGGAGGACGTTTCATGGTTCCGTTCATCATTTCATCCACGTTTGGCCCCGATGGCGTGTTACATCTGGACGTGCCCATCGGCGCCCCTCATGCCAACCGGCCGGTGAAGGTCAGTATTCAGGTGGGGCCGGTGCCCATGACGCAGGAGGAATGGAGCGATTTCATCGAGAGGACGGCGGGAAGCATCACCGACGCGACGTTTTGCCGACCCGAACAAGGCGAGTTGCAGGAGCGGGATGAACGGTGAGTTGTCTGCTCGACGGCAACACGGTCATCGACTATCTGCGGTGAGGCGTTTCCTCGCCCGTCACGGCGAAGCCTCACGTGGCACCCGGCGGCACCGTGACACTTTGCTCCGTGGTCGTGGCGGAACTGCTCTATAGGAGCGCGTCGCAGCATCCAAATGGCTCAGACACTCGCTCAGGTGAAGAAGTTTTCTGCCGGGTATCCGTCATTGCCTTTTGACGGCGGCGCGGCCAAGGAGTACGGCCAGATTCGAGCGCACCTCGCCGCGCTCGGCACTCCGATCGGCGCCAACGACCTGATGATCGCCGCGATTGCCCTTGCGAACGGCTCGATCTTGGTGACGCACGGTATCAACGAATTCAGTCGCGTGCCGGGGCTTGGCCTGGAGGACTGGCAGACACCTTGAAGTCGTCGGTCACGATTGCCCGCTCGTCGAGGCTCGATTAAACTATGATTATGAGCGCAGCCAAGAAACGAAACCTGATATCCGTGGATGACTACCTTGCGGGCGAACTGGTGTCGCCGGTCAAGCACGAGTACTTGGGCGGCGTCGTGTACGCGATGGCCGGCGCGCGGAACCTGCATAACCTACTGGCGGGTAATGTATTCGGCGTATTGTACGCCCGCCTACGAGGCAAGCGCTGCCTGCCGTTCAACTCGGACACCAAGGTTCGCGTGCGCCTGCCCACGCATGTCCGCTTTTATTATCCCGACGTATCGGTGATTTGCCGGCCCAACCCGCTCGACGATTCCTTCCAGGACGAGCCGGCCGTGATCGTCGAAGTCTTGTCGCGCAAGACGCGGCGCACCGACGAAGGCGAGAAGCGCGACGCCTATCTGACCATTTCCTCACTGTGCGTTTATTTGTTGGTGGAACAGGAGATGCCCGTCGTCGTGGCCTATCGACGCACCGATCACGGCTTCGTCCGGGAAGTGTACGAAGGCCTGGACGCGGTGATCCCGTTGCACGAAGTTAGTACTGAATTACCGTTGGCGGAAGTCTTCGATCGCGCCGAGTTTTCGGACGAACCGGACGGCGACGATGATGAGTGAAGTGGCCGCTCATCCCGCCGTCTTTCTCGACAAGGACGGCACTCTCGTGGAAGACGTGCCGTACAACGTCGATCCATATTTGATCCGTTTGACGGCCGGCGCGGGGCCGGCGCTTGCCTCCCTACAAGAAGCCGGCTTTCGGTTGATCGTCATTTCCAATCAATCGGGCGTGGCGCGCGGCCGATTTGCCGAGACGGCGCTACCCGGCGTCGAACGGCGTTTGCGCGAACTTCTCGTCCCCTTTGGCGTCGAACTTTCCGCCTTCTATTACTGTCCCCATCATCCGGAAGGCGTCGTCCCCGAGTACGCCTTTGCCTGTGAATGCCGCAAACCTGCGCCTGGCATGATCGTCCGCGCGGCGCACGAGTTGGCCCTCGACCTGGGCCGGTCGTGGTTCATCGGCGATATCCTCGACGACGTGGAAGCCGGCCAGCGCGCGGGCTGCCGAACCATCCTCGTGAGCGACGATCCCGCCACGTTTCATCCTACTTCCGCTGAACGGCGCCCCGAATGCCGCGCCGCCTGCCTCAACGAAGCGGCGCGGTACATCCTCACGGCGTCAGCACCACCTTGATGCAGCCGTCTTCCTTGTCGCGGAAGGTCTTGTACGCCGCCGGGGCATCGGCCAACTTGAGGCGATGCGTGATGACGTACGATGGATCGATTTCTTCCGATTCGATCTTCTGGAGGAGCGGCTGTAGATAGCGATGCACGTGCGTCTGCCCCGTCTTCAAGGTCAGGCCCTTGTTCATGAAGGCCCCCATCGGCACATGGTCGAGGAAGCCGATGTAGACGCCGGGCATGGATATGGTGCCTCCCTTGCGGCAGCACATGATCGCCTGGCGGAAAGCCGTGAGACGGTCGGTGGCTAGTCCCACGGCCGCCTTCGCCTTATCGATGACGGCGCCAAAGCTGCCGGTGCCGTGCGCCTCGGCGCCGACGGCGTCGATGCAGCGGTCGGGGCCGCGTCCCTTGGTCATCTCCATGAGCTTGTCGTAGACGTCGTCCTTCTTGAAGTCGATAACCTCGGCCTTGCCCTTTTGCTCGGCCATGCGCAGGCGCTCGGGCACACGGTCGATGGCGATGACGCGGCCCGCGCCGAACATCCAGGCGCTGCGGATAGCGAACTGGCCGACGGGACCACAGCCCCAGACGGCCACCGTATCGCCCGGCTCCATGTCGCAGTTCTCGGCCCCCATGTAGCCCGTCGGGAAGATGTCGGACAGGAATAGCACCTGTTCGTCCTTCAGGCCCTTGGGGATTTTAACCGGCCCCACGTCGGCGAACGGCACGCGCACGTATTCCGCCTGGCCGCCAGGGAAACCTCCCAGCATGTGCGAGTAGCCGAAAAGTCCAGACGGCGATTGGCCCATCGCCTTGCGGGCCAGTGCCGCGTTGGGATTGGAGTTGTCACACAGCGAGGTCAGCGTCTTTTTGCAGAAGAAGCACTCGCCGCAGGCCATCGTGAAAGGGACGACGACGCGATCGCCGACCGTGAGCTTGCTGTTGCCGCGGCCGACCTCGACCACTTCGCCCATGAACTCGTGGCCCAGGATGTCGCCGCTCTCCATTGTCGGCATGTAGCCATCGTAGAGGTGCAGGTCAGAGCCGCAGATGGCGGTCGCCGTCACCTTGATAATGGCGTCGCGTGGCTCCTCGATCTTGGGATCGGGCACGGTATCGACGCGGACATCCTCTTTGCCGTGCCAGCAGAGTGCTTTCATGGGTGAATCCTTC
The DNA here is from genome assembly GCA_038239465.1 of Gemmatales bacterium. Taxonomy (GTDB): domain Bacteria; phylum Planctomycetota; class Planctomycetia; order Gemmatales; family Gemmataceae; genus JBBSES01. The sequence goes on along the minus strand of JBBSES010000012.1, from coordinate 151 downwards.
CTGGCAAGAACGGGAAGCGATAGAGCCGTTGGCCCTCGTAAATGGCAAATAGCATACCGGCAGAGCGTCCGCGGTTCTTCCGATTGGCGAGCGGGGGGGTTAAGCCCCCCGCGGGTGTTTGTGGTAGCGGGGGCGCGGGGGGGGTGCGCCG
>JBBSES010000011.1:0-20143 GCA_038239465.1 Gemmatales bacterium | reverse complement strand
GGGAACGATATCACCCGCGTGCTCGGAGCGATTACGCGACCCCGCTCGCCAGACCGCTTGCGCTACTTGTTCGCCTGCACGAAATCGTACACCAGCACCTTGTCCACATGCTTCAAGTGCTTATCGACGAACTTCAGATGGTCCGGGTGATCGAGGTATTTCGTCAGCCCATCGAAATCATCCACCAGGACGAGCAAACCCACCGAGTAATCGGTGACGGCCACCTTGGGCGTCGCCTTCTCTGCGGGCGGCCCCACTTTCAAGGAGCGCACCGACGGGATTTTGGCGAGCAGTTCCTCGCAATCCTTGACGATCTCCTTGACCTCGTCTTTCGGCGCGTCCTTCTTTAGATAGAAGACGACCGCGTGAACGTACGGCGCCGACGCCTTATCGGTCTTGTCGGCGGCGTTGACCGGGGCGCGTGAGGGGCCGGCGATGCCGATGGCGAGGGCCAGCACGGCCCCGAAAAACAGGGTGCGCATCGTGGAAATACCTCCAGGGTGGGACGTATTCGAATGGGTGGTAAGCTACCAGACGCCGGAGGCCGACGCAATCTTCCGCTAGACAGGGGTCTGGTTCTTCGTCTCGGGCACCAGCGTTGGCGCTGCCGGAGCGTCGAAGCGGCTTCGCGGCTTGCCCCGGACGACGAGGCGTACCAGCGCCATGTAGGGTATGCCCAGCGCGGCGCCGATGAGTACCCAGGGCAGCGCGAACTGGGGGAAATCGACCACCCACGTTTTCGGGTCGGCGCCCGTCATCCAGGCAATCGCGAACCAAACCGTGAACGCGAAGAAGCTGCCGGCCAACGCGCCACCGATCACTCCTTCAATGGCGCCGCGCCCCATACGCTGGAGGGCGGTCGCTCGCGGAGGTTCGGCTATCGCTAGCGCCGGTGCATGGTTCGGCGCTACCTGGTTGAAATCGATGGCCGGGTGCGGCGGCGCGTCCTCGGTGTCGGCGAGGCGGTTGAAGTCCAACACGGGCGGCAGGGAAGATTGGACCAGCGGAATCGCCGCGCCGCAGGCCTGACAGGCATTGAGCGAATCTTCGACCTCGACGCTGCACATCGGGCACTTCCACATGGGCACGATCTCCTCGCCATACCCGCGAACCTCATTGACGGTTATTGTCCGAAAAGGGGAAGGGGAAAGCAACAAGCCAGGAAGGTTGGCGCGGAGGCAGAAGAGGACTCGCAGGCGCGGCGAAACGGGGCAAGCGGCGTCGAACAGGAGGTGGGGATAAGGCTGAGATTCGCACGAAACTCATGCGCGGCGCGAACATGAACCTGCTCTTTTTCGCATAGTTTAATGTGCTAGACTCCAAGCATCGGGACGAGCGAGGCGGCCGTACATCGTCGTCGGCCGCGCAACCTCCCCGCACGACGACGTGCGAGCGGCCTCATGTTTTTGCCTCCTTGGTTCGGCACCTCACTTCCGCACCGGGACGGAGCCTACGTCATGGCAGGGATGGCCAAGACCCCTCGCACCTCCGCGCGGCCAGGTCCAGACGACACGCCTACACCCGCCGAATGGGGTTTCCTCCTTCGGCTCCAGCGCCTGGCCCTGCAATACTTCGTCGAAAATCAACGGCCCAACGGCCTGATGCTCGACCGCCAGAGCAATTTCGGCCCGCGCCGCGCTCATGGCCTCTGTAGCACCGCGGCGACGGGCATGGGCTTGATCGCCCTTGGCCTCGCGTCGGCGCCGCCCTATCGCTTGCTGTCGCCGTCGGTCGCCGCGCAACGCGTGCGCGCCGGCTTGCGGGCGGCCCTCGAACGCATCCCGAGCGATCACGGGGCCGTGCCGCACTTCGTCGATTCGGCCAGCGGCGCGGTCATCGGCCACGATTACTTCAGCACTGTCGAAACCGCCTGGCTTGTCGCCGGCGCTCTCTGGTCCGCCCATTTTCTCCAGGATAACGGCCTCGAAGCGCTGGCCTGGCAACTCTACCACCGCGTCGATTGGCGCTACTGGACGGCGCCCGATGTCCGCGGTTCCTCCGGCCTCTTGCGGCACGGCAAGGACCGCGACGGCCAGTTCTTGCCCTGTGCCTGGGATCGGCTCAACGGCGAAACCGCGTTCATGATCGTGCTTGGCGCGGGGGCGGCGCCGGGCAAGGACCTGCCCGAAGATCTGTGGCGGCGGTTGCTCCCCTTCTACGGTAGCGCCGGCGGTCAGCACTTCAACAACGCCGACCTGGGATTGTTCGTGTTTCAATATGGCCTGGACTTGCTCGACCTGCGGCAATGGCAGGCGCCGAGTGGCCCCGACCTATACGCCGAAGCGCGGCTCGCCACGCTGGGCAACCAGCAGCACTGCCGCGACGCCGCTGGCCGCTACCGAACTTATCAGACGATGTGGGGACTTTCGGCCGGCGATGGGCCGGGCAATCCGCCTGCTACCGATACTTATCGCTGCTACGCCCCCGGCGAGGCACTCGACGGCACCGCACACATTACCGCGACGCTGGCTTCGGTGGCCCATGCTCCGCGTGCCGTTCTCGACAATTTGCGCGAGGCACGCCAGGCCGACGGATTGGGGCGATATGGATTCAGCGCCGTCAATCTCGATCGGCAGTGGGTGGGCCGCGATATGGTGGGCATCGACGCCGGTGCCGCCGTCCTGGCGCTCGACAATTACTTGATGGATAACCGCGTCCGAGCGGTGTTCCATCGATTGCCCTGCGTCGTCGATGGACTGCAACGGCTCGGGTTTACTGCCCTGGAGGGAATCAACCTCGCGGTACGCCGGGCATCCCAAGCGGGATGACGCCGGCGTACCTCATTAATTCCCCCTGGACGGCGCAAGCTCTCAGGGGCGCTTTCGCGCCGCGCCGAGTAGCTGACTTACCGGCAGGGGATTGCTCTTGAGAAGCGAAACCAGGCGGCGCTCGACCTGCTGCCGGGGCGATAGCCCGGCGCGATGGTCCTTGACGAGCGATTCCTCGTCGGCGCCCGGTAGGTCTTCGCCTTCTAGATAGGAAGGCAGTTTGGCGGTCAGGGCGTTCCGCAGACTTTGCCGGTCGTTATAGGCGACGATTTCAGTGACGGGTGTAAGAGTAGATAGTTTGCGCATGGATGAACTCCTTCGTGCTAGAGTCTCGCTGAATCCATTCCACCAGTTAGCAAACGCCGTGCCTCCTCTCGATTGCGTGTCAAAATTATTGGCCTGTTGAAGTTGGCGGCCGTGCCTTCTTCGCTCAATCTCCTTTATAGAGCGCCTTGTCGATTTTGTATTCGGAAATCTTCGCGGAAATGCTGCGCCGCGATAGACCGCACAGCCGGGCGCAGCGGCCGATGTTCCCGTGGCTGCGCTTCAAGGCCTTCTGAATGTACTGCCGTTCCACGTCCGCGGTCATCTCCGTCAGCAGTTGCGGCAGCGGTTTATCGAGGTTGATGCGGAAGCCCGCGCGTGGCGTGGTCGGCGTCAGGATGTCCGGCGGTAGGTTCTCCGGGTTAATGACCCCTTCCATCGAAGTCACGCACGACCGCTCGACGGCGTTTTCCAGTTCGCGGATGTTGCCGGGCCAGGGATAGTTGAGCAGCACGTCCATCGCGGCGGGCGAGAACTGCTTGGCCGACTCGCCCCGCCGCGCGTACTTCTCCGCGAAATGTTGGGCGAGCAGCGGCACGTCTTCCGGCCGTTCGCGTAGCGGCGGCAACTCGATGCGCACCACGTTCAGGCGATAGTACAGATCCTCGCGGAAGGTTCCTTCCTTGACGAGACGCATGAGCGACCGATTGGTGGCGGCGATGACGCGCACGTCCACCTCGATGCTCTCGCTGCCGCCGACACGCTCGAAGCGGCGCTCCTGGAGAACACGCAAGAGCTTGGCCTGCATGGACGCGGGGATGTCGCCCACTTCGTCGAGAAAGAGGGTGCCGCCATCGGCCATCTCGAAGCGGCCCCGGCGCTGGCCGACGGCGCTGGTGAACGACCCCTTTTCGTGGCCGAACAACTCGCTTTCGAGAAGGTTTTCCGGCAGCGCGGCGCAGTTCACCGCCACGAGCGGCCCTGTCCGCAACGAGGATGATTCGTGAATGGCCCGCGCCACCATCTCCTTGCCCGTGCCCGTCTCGCCATTGATGAGCACCGTCGCCGTCGTCTGGGCCACGTTGCTGATGAGTTCGAAGACGGTGTGCATCTTCGGACTCTTGCTCAGGATGTTCTGAAACGAATAACGCTTCTGCAACTGCTCGCGCAGCAGCACCACTTCATCTTGCAGGGTCCGTTCCGCCAAGGCCCGGCGGACGACGAGTTGCAGGTGGTCATAGTCGATCGGTTTGGCGAGGAAGTCGTACGCGCCCAATCGCATCGCCTGGACCGCATCATCGACGCTGCCGTGCCCCGTGGTGACGATGACCGTGACCGGCAGGCGCCGTTTTTGCACTTCCTCAATCAGGCGCATGCCGTCCAAACGCGGCATACGCAAGTCGGTGATGACCACACTATAGCTGGCGTCGCCGAGTATTTGCAGGGCATGGGTGCCGTCGCCGGTAGCGTCCACCTGGAGTTCGGCGTCGAGGGCGAGAAGCTTTTGAAGCGACTGCCGAGTAATTTCGTCGTCCTCGACGACCAGGATCCGCCGCCGCATCGGGAGGGCCTCCAGGAACGTGAGCCGGGGCTTGGCTTGGGGTAATGGCTGAGTCAGCAACCCGTGTGCCATGATAGGCCGAAGCCTCCTGAAAAGGGGAACATTCGTTCCCAAAGCCACGTTTGGCGACGCGACTTACTTAAATACATAGACACTCTGCCTGGAGGTGTTCCCGCCCGTTCCAACTATTATAGCAGATCAAGAGCCGAGAGCGATTTTAAGCAACGCGATTCCCTCGAACAGGCAAGCTTCTTCGCGCGAACAGGCAGTTCCGTTCGCGCGGTCTTTCGCACTTGATCGGATCGTCCTCGTCTTCTCGGCGCCAATCGTGGGCCGCGCGGTCGACTTCGGCTTCCGCTCATGCGCGGAAAGGATTTAATGAAAGCGGAAGGGGCCTGATTCTTGACACCCGTGAGAAGGACGTGCCATGCGTTTATCGATCATCGCACTTGTGATCGTCGGCGGATTGGCGCTGCCGGCCGATGCCCAGGCGTGGACGTGGGGTCGATTTTATCCCACCAGTTCCAGTGCCGAGGCGGCTGCCCCTCTGGCTGTGGCTCCGATGGTCGCTCCCGCGCCGCCTTGTTCTTATGGTCCGACGCCTAACGTGCAGAGCTACGCGGCCCCTGCGTACAACCTTTATTATCCGGGGTACTATCAGGTCTACGATCGCGGCGCGGGCAACCTGTATGGCGGGCCCTACCGGGCGTCGTATTATCCCGGCAGCGGATTGTACAGCGGCCGCGCGGGGGGCTATCGGGGCTATTGATTCCGTTCAGCGACACTTCGCGGAAGCGTGGCACGCGAAAAGCTTCCGCGAAGCGTCGCTAATCCACTACTTGCTTCGCCAACGAGCGCATCTCCTTGGTGAAGGGATGCTCGGGAAAGCGCAGGCAAAAGAGGCCGCGGCTGCCCAGCTCGGCCATCTCCTCCGAAAAGGGAAACAACGCCGCCACCGGCGCCCGATAGGCGAGGTTCACCTGCTCGCGCAGCGCTGCGAAATCCAGGGACTTCATCGCCTTGTTGAGGACGAGCAACAGTTTCGGCACTTCGAGCTTGCGGGCGACTTCCACCGTGACGGCGGTCCCCTGAAAATCCTGCTGGTCCGGGCGCAGGATCAGCACCAGCACGTCCGAAATAGCGATCGACAGCAACGTCTCTTCGTTCAAGCCCGGATGGGTGTCGATGAAGAGGTAGTCGAGGCGCAGCTTTTCGATGAGCGATTGAAAGCCGTCGTTGAGCAAGCCCACGTCGTAGCCTTCGCGGAGGACGCGGGTGATTTCGCCGGTCTTGATGCTCGACGGCACCAGGTAAATGGTGCCGGCGACCTCCGGCAGAGCGATCTGATAGGCGGCGTCGGCGATGGGACAACGGCCCCAGAGATAGTCGTTCAGGCTGCGCGTGATCTGCTGCTCGCCGAGGCCGAAGATGACGTGAATGCCGGGCGATTGGATGTCGGTATCAACGATGCCGACGCGCTTGCCGCCGCCGGCGATGACGGTGGCCAGGTTGGCGGTCACGTTGGATTTGCCAGTGCCGCCGCGAAAGCTGTGGATGGAAACGATGGTGGCCATGTCGGTTACTCGCCGTTGTCGCCGGCGCGGCGGCGCAGCGCCCGCGCCTTGCGCTGGAGTTCGTGAAAGTAGTCGGTTTCGGTGATCTCCGCCACCTCGCGCTTCATGCGCGAGTGGTCGATCTCGACGCGGAGACGGCGGACCTCGCGGCGGAGTTCCTTTTCGCGCTGCTCGAAGTTTCGGATGAGTTCGGCCTCGGCCGCCTGGCGCTGATGCAATAACGCGGTCAGGACGAACGCGACTAACCCGGTGACGCCGAGGTGAAGTTGGACGAGCAGCAGCTGCTGCTCGTCCGACAACTGATCCACCACGAAGGGGCCGTAGTTGAACTCCGTGCCGACGATGCCGGCGATGGACATGAGGGCCATGACCAGCGAGGTTCCGCGACGGCCGAAGCGGAAGATGCCCCAGAGCAACAGGGGCTGCAAGAGAAATTGCAGAGGATACCGGCCGAAGGCGACGAAGCCCCACGGGCCGAAAACGATCATGTTGATGACGAAGGAACAGACAACGAGGGCGATAAGTTCCAGCCAGCGCGGCACGCCGCCCAGCTTCCAGGGCCAGTCGGCCCAGCAGATGATGGTCGAGCCGGCCAACATGGTGCCGGCGACCTCCGAGACCGTCCAGCTTTGCCAGGCGTGGAACAGGTATTTCGTCTCCGCCACTCCGGCCAGGTAATACACGAGAACACCCAGGCTGGCGTTCATGACCGACGGGACGAAGGCCGCCAGGACATAGAACTTGAAGACGTCTTGCGAGCGATCAAAGGGATTGGCGGCCCCGACGGTACGGCGCAAAATCCACAAAGCGAGCCAGGTGCGGGCGACTTCGCACAGGCCGAGGAGAGCGGCGAAGACGCCAATGGCGACAGGGCTATCGGCGGGCCGATTGAGTACCCATGCCCAGCCGGCGCCGATGGCGTTGCCGAGGAGGATGCCGGGCCACAAGCGCCAGCCGCGCATCCAGACGAGGGCCAACGCCAAGCCCGTGGGCGGCCAGACCGGGCCGACCCACCAAAACTGGCCCGGCAGCCACGAGGCGGACAGATAGCCGGTCAGGAGGTAGAGCGCGGCGGTCAGCGCCACTTCCGTCAGGTAGACGCCCCGCGATGGCCGCGCGTCGCCCATCACGAGCGCCCTCCGGCCGGCGCCGGGCAGACGACGCGAAACCCGGTGCAGGGATCGCGCTGCTCGGGCACCAGGGCGTTGCGGTAGGCGGCGCGCAGGCTGGAAGCGTGGTTGCGCCAACAGCCGCCGCGGACCACCCCGAACTGGCCGCGCTCCGGCCCCTTCGGATCGAGCTTGGGGCTGCGGCGGTAGTAGTCGCTGTCGTACCAGTCGGAACACCATTCCCAGACGTTGCCGTGCATGTCGTGCAAGCCGAAGGCGTTGGGCGGGTAAGCGCCCACCGGCGTCGTCGATTGCAAAAAGGGCCCGCGCGGCGCGAAGCCATAGGGGAATTGGCCGTGGAAATTCGCCTGGGCGGCGCTGAGTGCTTCCCCATTCCAGAAGGGCGTCGTCGTGCCGGAACGGCAGGCGTATTCCCACTCGGCCTCGGTCGGCAACCGATAGACGCGGCCCTGGCTCCGCTCTGTATCCATAGCCGAAAGCCGGTCGCAAAACGCGATCGCCTCGCCGCGGAGCAGACCAACGACCGGCTGATCCGGGCCGGAAGAGGCTGACGTCAATGCGGAGGCGGCACCCATGACCCGCTCGTATTGCCCGCGTGTGACGGGGTACACGCTCATGAAGAACGGCTTGCTCAGGATGACTTCGTGAAGCGGTCCTTCGTTAGAGCGTCGGCCCGTTTCGCTTTCGTCGGATCCCATCATGAACTTCCCGGCCGGGATCCACACCAACTTGCATCCCACCTCGTTGCTGAACGCCTTGGGCAACTCGGGCGCCGCCTGTTCGAGGCGCTGATACATCTGATCGACCGACAGCCGTCGGGGCCGAGGCCGCGGCGCCGTTTCGCCGGCAAGAGCAACGGCCGGTTTCACCTCCGGGGGCGCGGCGACCGTCAAGGGCGTGGCGGGCGGCAGCAGCGCTGGGGTCGGTGGTTCGCGGGGCGCGGGCGGCGAATGGTGGACGGGCGGCATGGCGCGCAGCACTTCGTCCAGGCGTTCGACCAGCACGCCGGCATCCGCGGGGCGGTATTGGCGCTCGTCCTCGAAACAGGCTTCCAGCAAGGCGATCATGGGCGGCGTCACGCCGGCAAGGCTCAAGCGCTGCCGCCAGCGGGCGCCGCCGGGGCGGCCTTGGGCCAGGTTGCCGCTCAACAGCTGAAACCAAAGGACGCCGAGAGCGAAGACGTCGTCGCTGGGGTCGGGCGTTTCGCCAAAGATTTGCTGCGGTGGGGCGTACAGCGGCAGGCGCATGCGGCCGGCGGCGGCGCTGGAGAGCCGACCCATGCCCAGGGCGACGAAACGCCGCGCCTGGGCCGACATCGCCGAGCGCGGCCGTAAACCGCCTGCGCCCCATCCGGCTACCTGCCACTCGGTCCCGCCGCTTTCCTGACGCCGCGCCAACAAGTTTCCCGGCCGCAAATCGCCGTGCATCAGCGGGGGAGACAGTCGGTGCGCGTAGGCCACGATCTCCGCTACCCGGCGAACGATCTGGCCAATCTGGAACGGCGTCGGCGGCGCTTCCGCCGATTCAGCGTCGGTCAACCATCCCGCCAGATCGCCCGTGGCGCGGAATTCCGAGCGCAGGCACGGCGGGTCGGAGTAGTAGTAGACGTGATGCAACGGCACCATGCCCGGATGGTCGGCCTCCCGGATCACCCGGTTAATTACCGCCTCCTGATCCGCCAAACGATCCCCCGCTCCTTCGTCGAGCAGGAATTCCAGGGTGGCGAAGCGTTCCTCGGTCCCCTGGCGGGCGCGGGCTTGCCAAATCTCGCTAATCTCGGCGATGCCCAACACTTCGACCAATTCCCAGTCGTCGATGCCCGGCGGCGTTTCGCCGGCGCGGAAGTGCGTCAGGCGCGGTGGCAGGAAGGGAAGCAGATCGGTGGGGTGGACGAGCAACGTGCCGGCCGCGAACGTGGTCCCCGCCGGGTCCGAGGGCCGGCGCAAGACGCGACGGACGCGCGGCCCGACCAGGCGGAGGTAGTCGGTAAGGGCGCGATCCACCTCTTGAGGATAATTGGCCGGAACGGAATCGAGGATTTCATGGATGGCCTCTTCCACGGTGTCGGCCGAGGCGTTGGCGATGGCCTCCAGGTCCGCGCGACGCCGCAGCTGCGGTCGGCCTTCCGCCCACGATTTCCACGTCTCCTCGGCGATGGCGGGCAATTCCTCGAACAAGGTCCGGCGGCCGGTCGGATCGGCGGCGAGGCGACCCAACAGCACCGGGCTGACATGCGCCAGAAAATCGAGGACGGGGGCCACGGGTGGGGTCTCGCCGAGATCTGATTTCTGGGGGAAAAGGAGGCCACGCATCGCCTCCCCCCCTCACTATACCCCGCCCGGCTCGCGGTGTCCGCGCGCCCGCAACCACGCCGGACGACCCCCGAAGCGTTTTATCGACGCATGAAGACATGATGAACACTTCCGCAATCCTCGAAGTAGAGCCTTTTCCGGCCGGAACTCTTTTGGTCGGGCGCCTCGGCGGTTGGTAAAATACGAAGAAGTGGACGGTCCTCCGATCGAGCGAAAGAGTACCTATGTCGCTGCGCAATGCTTCCTCCCAGCCTCCCGCTTCGTGGAAAGGGGGAGGGGCAACTCCCCAGCGCGCGCGCGGCTTGGCCGCGCAGTGGCGCCGCGAAGTGACCGCCGCCCGGGGTGCCGCCGCTCACGCCCGACGGCGTTTACTGGTCGCCGGCGTGGCGGTGCTTTTCTTCCTGTGCCTGGGATCGCTGTTGTGGGCGAGTACGTGGTTGTGGCCGCTGCAACCGTCGTGTCTCGTCCTGGTGGGCGCCGGCTACGAGGAAAACCTGGCATTGCCCGCGAACGTGCAGGGCTGGCAGGGGTTGCAAGACCTGGCCGACCTGAGCAGCCAGCCGTCGCGTTCTCCCTGGTGGGGGCCGGGTTGGCCGCGCCTCCAGCACGCGCCAAAGGAACTGCGCGTCGGCGACGTGTGGGATCGCGGCCTCGACAGCTTTGCTGAGAACACCGTCATCGTCTACTTCGCCCTGAACGGCGGCGCCGACGCGGAGGGGGCTTACCTGTTGCCGCAGGACGCCGATGCCCGGCCGACGCCGGAAAATCGTTTGCGCGTCGAACAAATCGTGGCCCGACTCGCCCAGCTGCCAGCCCACAAGAACAAGCTGCTGCTGCTCGACGCGACGCGCATCCAGGCCTACTGGCCCCTGGGCATGATCCAAAACGACTTCGCGCGCGAGCTGGACAAACTCGGGCCGCGCATCGTTGCGGTGCCCAATCTGGCGGTAATCAGCGCCAGCGCGGCCGACCAGCGCTCCTGGGCTAGCGCCGAGTGGAACCAGACCGCCTTCGCCCATTTCATGATCGAGGGCCTCAAAGGGGCGGCCGGCGACCGCGGCCAGGACGCGCGCGTCAACGGTCTGGAACTCTATCGCTACGTTCGAGCCAATGTCGAGAACTGGGCCTGGTCCAACCGCCAGGCCGTGCAGACGCCCGTGCTGCTCCCGCGAGGCGCCGAGGGCGAGCGCCGCGTCAAGCAGATGTCGCTATCGGTGACGCGCAATCACGTGCCCGCCGACCCGCGCCAACTGCCCGCCTTCACGCCGCCGCCCGACCTGCTTCTCGCCTGGCAGAAGTATCAAACCTTGGCGTCGCAAGAACCCCCTCCCCAGGCTTATACCCCTGCCTTATGGCGCCTGTACCGCGACACGCTGTTGCGCTACGAGCAACTGGTTTGCGGCGGCGGCTCGGCGAACGCCATCACACGGCTATCGGCGCGGTTGATCGATCTGGAGCAGGCCATCGTCAAGGGCCGGCGCGTCGATCTCAATTCGCTGCAAAACACGCTCTTTCTGCCTGCCACGGCGGGGATTTCGACCGGAGGGCCGACCACGCAGGCGCGGCGCGACTTCAACGAACTGTGGAACGCTCCGATGCCGGAGCAAGCGGCTGTTTGGGCGAAATTGACGAAAGGCGTCCCTGATCGCCTGGACCGCGACGTGCTGCGCTTGCGGTTTTACGACATGCTCCTCGATCGCGCGGCCGAGGATCCGACGGTGAACGTCCCGCCGGGCACGAACCTCCTGCGGCTGTTGACCGACCCGGTGGCGCCGCGGCCCGTGGAAGCGCAATACCTGGCGCTGTTAATCCGGGACATGCCCACGCCGCGGCCGCCCGCCGACCTGATCCGAACCTCGCTGCGCTCGATGCACGCGGCGGGGCAAACCGCCCTGTCGGCCCAATTCGGGGTCTATCCCTACAGCGAGGAAGTCTATCCGTGGCTGCGGTCGCGCGTCGAGGCCGGCGACGCTCAGAGGCGGCTCGCGCAAGACCTGGTGTTCGCGTCCGACGAAGCCAGCTGGGACAAGGCGCGCGGCCTCTTCCGCCAGGCCAACGAGCAATACGATCTGGCGCGTACCGACGGCACCGCGGTACGCGCGGCGCTCGCCACGCGCGATCGGATATTGGCGCAGCTACCTTACTATTCGCGCTGGTTGGCCCAGCGCCGGCAGACGGACTCGAAGGAGCAGCAAGCCGCCGCCGACGCCGTCCTCCGCGACGTCGAACAACTGTGGCAGGACGCGCATCAACTCGCCGCTCAGTTGGCCAGCGCCGACCCGGCGGCCATTGCCAAAGCGCCGCCCGGCAAGGGGGAATGGCCGGTCCCCCGCGGCCTGACGGCGCAGGCCGATGTCGTCCGCCAGGGTTTCGAGCGGCTCACGCAGCGCTTCTTGCAGACGACGCTTTCCCTCACGGACGCGAATTTGCAGGTGGTCTGGCGCGACATCGACGACGTGCTGCAAGTGCCCGATATCGATTCGCTGCTCCGCGTTCAGCTGATCGCCAATCAACGGCGCATCTCGCGCCAGCTGCTGATCGAAACGGGACCGAACCCCGAAAAGGTGCCGGCGCTGAGTCAGCAGCGCTACCGCGACCGGCAGAAGGAGCATGCGCGCACTCAGGGACGCCTCGCCATCGCCATACTCGGCACGCGCTGGTTCAACGAGGTGGCCGGCGCCGACCACGAAAACTATACCCAGGCGCGCCATCGCCTCGATACATTCGTGGTCGAGGAAAACTGGTGGGAGTCGCTCGCCAAGGTGGGCGAGCAGGTGGGCGCTTGCTGGCGGCAAATGCCCGTGGAGATCAACCGCCTCGTGCAGCTGGCGCGAACGGCCGAACGCCCCGCCGCCATGTCCGCACTGCGCGACGCCGACCGCCTGGCGCGCGTCGTCGATGGCGGCGACAGCCTGCGGATCCTCGGCCACCCCGCCGAGGAGTATCGGCACCGCGGCTTGCAGAGCTTGCTCCTCTGGCTCGGCCAACGTACCTGGGACGACCACTGGTTCGCCGAGGATCCGACCACGGACCCGTATTATCGAGTCGCTGGGTTGCTCTACGCCAACGACGCCGCGCGCTTCGATCCGCGGCCCAAGGAACGGCAAACCGAGGTGCTGGCCCTGCAGCGCCGCCTCATGCAAGCGGGAGGCTTGACTATCCTCGGCGCCGCCCGGCAGTCGTTCACCAGCGAGCAGCGCTTCGGGCTGGACTACCGCGTCGCCCCGGCGGAAGGCGCCGAGGTGCCGCCCGGTTTTCCCGTCGTCCGCGTCGAGCCGGGCAAATTTTTGGAGGTCACCGACCCGGCCGCCGGCCCGCGGTTGCCGCGCGAAATCGGCGCCGCCGCGGCGGCCGCCGGCCTCAAGGTCCAGATGCGTAGCCCGGTGTTGCTGGAGGCCGAGGCCAAGCCGCCGCGCGTTCCGCGCCCCGAAAGCACCACCTTGAGCATTCACGGCCTCTACCGGGGCCAACGGCTGCAGCGCGACACGCGCATCGAACTCTACCCCCTGGCCGACGTTATCACCTATCGCCAACCGCTGCCCGAGCAGGGAAGCGTCGCCGTCCGCGCCGACGAGGCGACGATTAGCCGTTACGGCGCCAGCAACGGCGCCATCGCCATCGTCCTCGATTGCTCGGGAAGCATGGGGCCGCCCACGGGCGAGGTGTACGGCCCCGCCACCAAGTACGCCGAGGCGCTCAGCGCCCTGCGCCAAGTGTTGCGCCGTCTGCCCAAGGGAACGACGGTCAGCCTATGGACGTTCGGCCAGGCAATGGGGCCGCGCAAGACGGTGCCCGATGCCGAGCGCACCGTGCAACGTCTGCTCGCCCCGGTGAAATGGGATCCCGAAGAACCGGCGCAACTCCGCGACCTGATGGCCAAAGTTGCTTATCCGACCCTCGAACCCTGGAACGAGTCGCCCGTCGTCCGCGCCATGGTGATGGCCAAGGACGATCTCAAGAAGGCGACCGGCTTCAAGACCCTCCTCGTATTAACCGACGGCATGGATAATCGCTTCGCCACCGATCAGGAACTCAACCCTAACAAAATCGACATCCCGACGTTCCTGACGCAGACGTTCCGCGACTCGGGCATCGTTGTCAACATGGTCGGCTATAAGGTCGTTAACGCCGAAATGAAGCGGGCCGAGCAACAATTCAAGGTGATCGAGAAATTGCCGCTGCCGGGCAAGTGGGTGACGGTCAGCGAGAGCAAGGAGTTGGCCGGCATCCTCGAAAGGGCCATGCGCCAGCAGCTGCGCTACTTCGTGGACCGCGAGGACAACGTTCCCCTGCCGAATCAGAACGGCGGCACCGAGGTGAGCTTGCTGGGCGCCAACGACCAGTGGTTTCCCCACGGCCTGAAGCCGCGCGGCTACAAGGTGCGCGTCCTCACCGACCGGCGCCTGGAGAAAGATATCGCCATCCGTCCCGCAGACTTGCTCCTCGTCGATCTGCTGACGCGCGACGGTAAGGTCGTCTACGAGCGCGGCTTGTTCTCGCGCTCCGATTTCTCGTGGAAGCCGGCTCAGGATCGAAGCGGTTGGCTGCTGGCGGTCTTGCAGAATCAAGCGGTAGAAGACGGCGGCCTGGAGATGTTGCTCACGCTGGAGCGGTTGCCCGACGCGCGGGAGAGCATGTTGGAAATGCTGAAGCCGCGCCGCGTCTGGATCGAGGTGGCGCCGCCGACGAATCGATCGACGCCCTTCAGCCAACGCTGGGGCTATCGCGCCGGCTATCCGGCGCCCGCCTGGGCGCTCGACGTGCCGGCCTGGCCGACCGACGGCGGCGCGCCGGCGCGGCCGCTGGCGCGTGTTTGGTGGAATCCGGACCAGGAGACGACGCCCGCCGCCTCCCTCGACCGCGGCGCCGATTTCCGCAAGACGTCCGAGTTGGTGAACCGCACCGTGCCGGTGGACGGCGCCGACGTGCGCATCGAAGGCGTGGACGTGGAGGATCATTTGATCGAGGTGCGGCCGGGCGTGAAGGAGAAGCAGTCGTGCCTGGTGGTGCGCCTGCGGCATACCGAAGGCAAGCCGGTCTGGGCCGACCTGCGCGGTTTAACCCCGGCCGGCGAAGAGCATCGCCTGTATAGCCAGGCCAATTCCTACACCGGGTTGTTTTGGCCAGTGCCGAAGGAAGCGCTCGCGGAGACGTTGAGCGGGTTGCGGGTCTATTCGCTGCCGGCGTTCCAACGCGACGCGGAGCGGCGCGGCTACTCTATCGAGATGCGCGACCTGAAGAGTCCCGAGGCCAGCGACGTGCGGCCGCGGCCGTTGCTGTTCAAATAGCACTCCGTCGGATAGGCAGCCCGCTATGGAAACGACCACCGAACCCGAAGCCGTCGCCCGGCAACCCTGGCAACTCGCCAGCCTGTTGCCCCGGTTGTGGCGCGTCGAGATCGAGGCGCCCCACCGCCAACGGGCCGCTCAGCGTCGTCGGCATATCTTTCGCCTCCTCTGCGCGATGGTCGCCTTGCTTGGCGCGATCGCCGGCCTGTTGTCGTGGGTGCAACCGTTGCACCGTCCCCTGTTCGCGCCCCTGTGGGTCGCCAATTATCAATCGCGGCTAATGCCGTTGATTTCCGAGGCGGCGCAGGATCGCCAGGCCATCCGCGAGGGGGGCTACTTTCCCCGCACGCTGGCCGACGCCTACGCCAGCCAGGAACGGGCCTTTCTCGTCAAAGACCTCAACACGCTCAAGAACTTGCCGCCGAACTCGCCCGCCATCGTTTACTTGACCGCGTTCGCGGGCGGCAGCGGCGCCGACGAGATCTTCGTCTTCCCCGCCGACGTCAACCCCGACGAAATCGGCGGCCGACTGCCCTTGCGCCAGGTGCTGGAAGGCCTCCGCGATTGCCGAAGTTTGCACAAACTTCTCATCCTCGACATCATGCGCCCAGTGGCCGCCATGGGCGATTTGGGCACGCCGCCGGGTCGCCTCGGGGTCCTTGCCGACGACGTGGCCCGGCGCGTGCCTCTCGAACTGGAGGCCGTTCCCGACCCGCGCCGCCTCGTCCTTTGCTCCTGCTCTCCCGGCCAGGTGAGCTACGGCTCCCCCGTGCTGAATCGTTCCATCTTCGGCTATTACCTCGAGGAGGGGCTGCGCGGCTGGGCCGACGTGGCGACGCCGCTCGGCAAGCAAGACGGCCGCATCTCCGTCCGCGACCTGTCCCTCTTCCTGACGGCCCGCGTCGAGCGCTGGGTGACGCGCAACCTGAACGAGCGGCAAACGCCCATTCTCTACGGCAATCTCCAGGCCGACTTTAACTTGATCGCGCTCAGCCACGGCGCGCCGGCCCCTCATCTCGAAATTCGCCCCGCGGCGGATTACCCCGCCTGGCTCCGCGAGGACTGGCAACTGGTGGAGAAGTGGCGCGCGGACGGCAGCTACCGCCTGTGGCCGCGCGGCTTCCGCCAAATGGAGGCCTTCGTCTTCCGCGCCGAGCACAAGTGGCGCCTCGGCTTTCCGGCGGAGGACTGCCAAAAGGAACGCGCCCCCTATATCGAACTCTTTCGGGCACAACTCGCCCAAAGCCGCGAATCCCTGCGCCTCCCCGAACCGCGCAGCCTCGCCATGGTGCGCGCCCAGGGCGGGGTGCCCGATCCGGCCCTCGCCGTCGCGCTCCGCGATTTGTTGACGAAAATCAACGCGCAGACCCGCGACCTGCCCGCCGATAAAGCACAGGCCATCGTCCTTCCCCTGGCCACGGAGTTTCTGGCCAAGGTCAAAGGCAAATCGCATTTCGATCTGGCCGACGCCGTCTTCGCGGAGGCGGTTGTCACGCCACGGCCGCGCCCGGAACGCATCCGTCTGCTCGACCAACTCCTTCGCGCTGAAGCGCCGCAGCCGCGCTACGTCGAAACGGTCTTCCTCCGCCAGCTGGCGGAAATGGCTGCCGACCTCGGCTCCGAAGCGTGGCCGGCCGATTCGGTCCACCTGGCCCTCGAAATGATGGCGCAAAGCCAGCGCGCCATGACGCGCCCGGCCGCCTTTCCGTGGGTGCGCGGCTTTCTCGACCAGGCGGCCCAATCGCGGCGCAACGGCATCGTGCTGTTGCTAGCGCGCGGCTACGCGCCCCTTGCCGAAGCGGATCGCCTCAACCGTCAAGCCGCCGATCAATTCGCCACGGTGCTATCGCTGCAAGATGAAATCGAGACGGCCCAGCGCACCCTGGATCGGGCGCGGGCCTTTCTCCCGGCTTACTTGAGCTACCTCGAACACGCCACCCACGCCGAGGAGTCGTGGCACGCGGCGGTTCGCCATGCCCTCGATCTGGAAACAGCGCTGCAACCGCCGCGCGAGCCTCCGGCGGCGGCCGACCTGCGTCGCCAGGTCGAGGGACTGCGGCAACTCACGGACACCCTCCTCGTGGACTTGCAGGATCTCGGCGACGATTTCACCCGCGAGAACGTCGCCCGTCTGATCGAGCAATCGCGCCGCGAGGATGCCGGCCCGGCCGTCGCGCGGGCGATCACCGCGATTTTGGCTACCCCCTTCGTCGGGTCCGCCGACCGCGCCGCGGTCTGGAAGGCCGGGGACGACCTGGCTCGCCGACTCAACCAGGCCACCATCGAACTGGATCGGCGCGAGGAAGCCTCCCTGCTCAGGCCGAACGCCGTCGGCGCCGATCGCGAGCATCTCGAACGTCTGGAACGCGACCGCGCCTTGCGCCGCGCTCGCGCGGCCCTGGGCCTCTTCCAGTTGGGCGGGATAGGCAACGACGAACTGAGCGCGCTGCGCGACGCCATCGCGCACGCGACGGCACGGCCCGAGGATATTCCGGCACTCGCCGACCGCGTCCACCGCGACTGGGCCGATCTGTTGCCCTCCCGCTTGCAGTTCACTCAGGAACCTCACGTCGCCGACCGCCTGGCCTGGGTCGTGTCGCCGTTCGATGCCTACCCCGTCCTTCTCACGCCGCGCACACGGCCGCGGCTGCGCGTTCAACTCGAACGCAGTCAACAGTTGTGGGCCTGGCTGGCGGAGCAATATCGCTCCGAGAGCCACGACGTTTTTGGCGGCGCCTTCTTCTTCGAGGCGGCGCGCGACTACTCCCAGGCCGCCGCGCTCGCCGTCACGCCCGAGACCTTCGTCGATCTGTCGGGCTGTGCCGACGTTACCCGACTGACGCGCGCCAGCCCGGTCGCCAGTTGCACGCTGCGCGTCAAGGTAGTGGCGCCGACGAAGGATCGGCCCCAGGCGCGCTTGCGTCTGGTTTCGCCCGACGCCGATTGGCTGCGCGTCATCGCTGGCATTGAAGGAGCCGCCGCCGCGCCTCTCGGTCCCTGGAACCTCCGCTGGGACAACGGCGACGACGCGAATATATGCACCGTCCCCTTGCAGATCACGCTCAAGCCGGACGCCGAACGGTCCAGCCCGCCGCCGCGTGGCTTTCTCGTGGAAGTCACCGCCGACGGCCGCGCGTTTCACCATCTCGTAACGCTCAGCCTGCAACCGGCCGTTCCCCGGCCGGAAATCGTTCTCAGTGCCGATCCGCAAGGACCGACGCGGCCCCTCGGCGACCTGCGCCTGCGCGCGGCCCCCGCCGCTCAACCGTTCTACCTCTACGTGCGCAACCCGACGGAAAAAGCGGCGACGGTCGTCGTCGAACTCAGCGCGGCCGAAGGCGCGGTCCTGGCCACGGGCGCGAAGCAAGTCATCCCGCCAAACGCGGCCCAGCGCGCGACCTTCCTGCCCACCGTGCCGGCGTTGCCAGCGCCCGCGTCGGGAGTCGCTTCCCCAATCGCGCTGCAGCCCGCGCAACTGCCGGAATTGAACGGCCCGCTGCACGTCCGGTTGCTGGACGCCGCCGACCCGAACACCGTCATCACCAGCCGGCGCATTAACGTCAACCTCGCGCTGCCCCGCGAATACGTGGACGTGAGTAGCATCCGTTACGTACCGGCCGACGCCGCGGGCAATCAACTATCGGCGACTCTCAAGGCGCGGACAACCCTCACCGGCCCGCCCGCGCCGGTCGAGATGGTGTTGCCGGCGGCGCGAATGCCCGGCTTCCTCGGCGCCCGCGACGGCACCTTCCGCGGCACCCTGCCGGCCGATGGTGCCGACCTGCAACTCTTCGCGCAGGGACTGCGCTTCGAAGAAGGCGCCGGCGAGACCGGCTTCGTCTACCTGAACGTCGATTCGTTCGCCCGCGCGTTCATCTTCCGCGCCACCTTCGCGGCGCGTGGCGACCCGACGACGCCGACCGAGGACTACCGCCTTGCCTTGCGACTGCGGGCCGACGCGAGCGCCCTGTCCAGCGCCAAGTTCCCCGTTACGGTCGAGGTGGACAATGCCCCCAGCGGTGCGACTCTCGAAGTAAGCCTGGGACGCAAACTGAACGGCAGCTTCGAGGCCGAGTTGGTTCGCAAGCTTCCCGAAGCCCGGCGAAGGCGCATCGGCTTTAGCCCCTCCAGCCTTACGGGGGCCCTGCTTTTCGACGCCCTCATCGAGGATTGGCAGCTGACCTTCGACACGCGGCAGATGATCGGCCCACGATTCATCCGTGCCCGCGTTCTCGACACCGAGGGCCGCGAACTCAAGACCATCGAACAAGGCATCACCTTCGGCGACACGCCGCCGGGCGACGTGCAAATCGTGGCCAGCCCAAAACAGGCCCTGCGCGGCACGCCGCTCACCTTTCAGGCGATGGGCTTCGACACCGTGACCGGCATCAAGAGCGTCGTCTTCTTCGCCGGCAAGCCGGTCGATGGCAAGGTGCCGCCTAACACGGCCACCGTCGAGGCGACCGCGTTGCCCGGCGGCAAAGGGCTATGGACCGCCACCGTCACGCCGTCGCCGCTGGCCATCGGCATGGCCGACGTGAGCGTGCAGTTCATCAACGGCGCGGGGCTGAGCCAGTTCGCCACCACGTCGGTGGAACTCCTCGAAAAGCTGCCGCCGCAGCTGGGCAAGATCGTCGGCACGGTCACGGAAGGCGGCCGCGTTCAGGTCGGCCTGGAAGTGACGCTCAACGACGAAAAGGCGCCGCCAAACACCAAGCCACGCACCGCCGTTACCGATGGCGACGGCAAATTCGTCTTCGCCGACCTGGCTCCGGGCAGCTATAAGGTGATCGTCACCAAGCCGATCGTGAACCGCAAAGCGGAGGCCCCCGCCGCCGTCGAAGCCGGCAAGACCGTCACCCTGGCGATGGAATTGCTCCTGTAACGCCCGAGGACTGCTATCGCCGGCACGACTGCTCCCCTGTCGTGTCAATTCCAGCTTTTCCCTCGACTGAGCTAACATCGCATCGCTCCCCGGCCGATCCTGACTGATGCGTCCTCCCGCGACCGTTGGGAGGATAGTCTTCATCGCGCGGCCCCGAGATCCCACCCCATGATTCGCCGCAGCACGCGCTGGACGCGCCTCTTCGTCCTCGTGACGGCCCTGATCGCCACCCGCGCGACGGCGGCCGAACCGGCTCCCGCCCCCGCCGCCTGTGCCCGTAGCCTGGACGATTGCCTCGCCCTGGCCCACGAACGGCAACCGAGCATCGTCGCTCAGCGGGCGACCCTGGCCGCCGCCGAGG
>JBBSES010000010.1:0-20403 GCA_038239465.1 Gemmatales bacterium | reverse complement strand
GGGTTTTTGTTTGTGTTGTGGTGTGGGGGGTGGCGAAGCCGGGGGTTTTTTTCGTTGATAAAACCGTGGGGGGGGCCACCCCCCCCGCCCCCCCACGACTACTCCTTATACATTCCCTCTATCTCCTCCCGATATTTCTCCACGACCACGTTGCGGCGCACCTTGAGGCTCACCGTCATCTCGCCATCCGCCACCGAGAAGGGCCGCGCCAGTAATCGAAACTTCTTGACCTGTTCCCAGACCGCCACGTCGCGCAAGGCATTGTCGATCCGTCGGCGCATCTCTTCCCGCACGCGGGGATTTTGGCACAGTGCCTGCAAGTCATCTTCGATGTTCAAATCCGCCCGGACATTGTCGGCGTGCGGCACGACGAGCGCCGTCAGGTAGCTGCGTCCCTCGCCGCAGACCATCGCTTGATCGATCCACGGGTCGGCGAGCAGCAACCCCTCGACGTGGTTGGGCACCACCTTTTTGCCGCTGCTCAGCACGAGCAAATCCTTCTTGCGGCCAGTGATCGACAGGAAGCCGTCGGCGTCGATGGCCCCCAGGTCGCCAGTGTGCAGCCAACCATCTTGAAGTGCCTCGGCTGTCGCCGTTGGATTGTTCCAGTAGCCTTTCATGACGTGCGGCCCGCGCGTCAGCACCTCGCCGTCGGCGGCGATGCGAACCTCGACGCCGGGCAAGGGCGGGCCGACGGAGCCGAGCCGATGGCGGTCGCGGCGATTGAAGCTGATAACGGGCGAACTCTCGGTCAACCCGTAACCCGAGAGGATGCGCAGGCCGGCCGCTTCATAAGCCTGAGCGACGGCCACGGGCAACGGCGCGCCGCCGCAGCCGAGCCAACGCATCCGGTCGCCGAAGACCTTGCGCAGCCGTCGGCCCGTCTCGGCGGCATCGTTGCCGGCACAGGCGGCGAGGACTTTTTCGTAGAGGCGTGGGACGCTGTGCATGTGCGTCGGCCGGACTTCCTTGACGTTGTCGAGGACGCTTTCGGGAAACTCGGCCAGCGCGAGGAGCGAGCCGCCGGCCAACGGCGTATACAGGTCGAGCGTCCGCGCGTAGATGTGGCTCAAGGGCAGCCAGTTCAGTTGTACCTCGTCGGCATCGACCGGCTCGGCCTCCAGGATGGCGACGATGTTGCTCAGCAAATTGCCGTGCGTCAGCATCACTCCCTTGGGATTGCCGGTGGTGCCGCTGGTGTACATAACCGTCGCCAGGTCTTCGGGACCGAGGGCCGCCTCACGCCGCGTTAACTCGGGGGCGAGCGAAGCCAGAACTTGCCGGCCATGTTGCAGGAAACGCGGCCAGGAACGTAGGCGCGGATAGGCCGCGCCGGCAAGGGCATCGAAGACGACAACTCCCTCAATCAATGGCAAGTCCGCCAGGAAGGGACCGAGCTTTTCGAGTTGCGCCGCATTGGACACGAACAGCCAGCGCGCTCCGGCGTCGGCCAGCTGGAAGTGGATTTGCGGTCCCGTGAGCGGCGCGTGCGATGGCACGTTGACGGCCCCGGCGGCCAGGATGCCGAGGTCGGCGATCAGCCATTCGACGCGGTTCTCGGCGAGCAGGCCCACGCGGTCGCCCGCTCGGATGCCCGCCTCGATCAATGCCGCCGCGCACGCCAACGCATCGGCGCGAATGTCGTGCCAACTCAGATCGCGGTACATGCCGTGTCGCTTATGGCGCACCGCCGGACGCGGTCCCAGGCGCTCGGCTTGCCGGCGATGCAAAGCGGCGAGATTGCGATCGGACGGCATCGTGCTTTCCTCGGTTTCCCCTGGCGAACGCACGCCTCGCATGATACCTCAAAGGAGGGAAAGACGACCATCGAGTGAGATTGACATGAAACGCTTTGCCCTCTCGACGATCGCTCTGGCGCTCCTGTGGATCGGCCCGACCGCCGCTTGGGGACCGGACGGCCACGTCATCACCGCGCGCGTCGCCGAGTTAAACCTCAACGACAAGGCCCGCGCCGCCATCAAGGACATCCTGACCGACCGTTCCTTCACCGACGTTCGCCTCTGCACCTGGGCCGACGAGATCAAGCGCAGCGCCGTCTATCGCAAGAAATATCCCGACAACGACAGGTATCACTACGTCGATATCCCGGTCGAGAAATCGACCTACGACCCCGCGGGACAGTGCAAGGACGACGCCTGCGTCATCGCCAAGATCGAGACGTTTCGCCGCGTTTTGGCCGATCCGAAAGCCGAGGCGGTCGATCGCAAGGAAGCGCTGTTGTTTCTCGTCCACCTGGTCGGCGACCTGCATCAACCGCTGCACTGCGCCAACCGCGACAACGACCGGGGCGGCAATCTCTTCCCGGTGCGTTATAAAGGCGAGGCCGTGGATAAGTTGAATTTGCATCGCGTCTGGGATGAACACCTGGTGAAGGAAGTCCTCGACGGCCTGGAGCCGCTCGACCGCGCCGGCCGCTTCAACATGGCGATCACGGCCGACGAGCGCAAGGCCTGGGCCGCCGACGGCCCCAAGGAATGGGCGCTGCAGAGCCACGAGCAAGCCAAGGCGGTCGTCTACAAGGACGTGCCGGCCAAGGCCGATCCGCCGTTCGATATCGATGATGCTTATGTGAAACGCGCCCGGCCCGTCGTCGTGGAGCAGCTAAAAAGAGGCGGCGTGCGCCTGGCGAAATTGCTCAACGAAACCCTCGGCCGCGAGCCGTGATGCACTACCTGCGCTCCTACCGCTTCATCTTCAACCATCCCGCCTGGGGTAAAAATCTGTTGGCGGCGTCGGCCTGTCAACTCGTCCCCATCCTCGGCCAGATGGTCTTCACCGGCTACGCCTTCGAGATTTTACCCTTCCTGAGCGCGGACGACGAGCGCGGCTATCCCGCCTTCGACATAAATCAACTGAGTGGCTATCTCATGCGCGGCTTGTGGCCCAGCGTGATTCAACTGCTCGCTACCTTGCCGGTGCTGTTCGCCACCTGGCTGATCGGCTTCCTCCTGGCCGCGCTGCTGACCGGCGACGCCCGCGGCGGCATGGGGCCGCGCCTGCTGCTGGCGCTGCTCGTCCCGGCGCTGTTCGCCGTCTTCCTGGCCTTGCTGGTCGTGCTGGTGCCCGTGACGTTGCACGTCGGCGCCCGCCAGGAATGGAGCGCGGATATCCTGCCGTACACGCGAGACTTCCTGGGGCGCGTGGGCCGCGAGACCGTGCTGGCGCAGCTATTCGTCGGCCTGACGGGGCTAGCCCTGACGGTCGTCGGCACGGCGCTCTGTTGCCTGCCGGCTTTCGCGGCGCTGGGCGTGGCTTCGTTCGCCTGGTATCACCTGCTGGCGCAGCTGCAATCGCTCTATCTCCAGCGCGGCGGCAGCGCCGTGGCGGCGAAAGCGGCCTGACGCCATCCCCCAACGAGCCGGAAGCGTTAGCGACGGATTTTGCCTAACCCGTCGCTGACGCTTCCGGCTCGTCTTTTTCATGGATCAATGGTGCCCGTCTCCCTTATATTGGAGGAACAATGGTCCTATATTAATGCCGAGCGCGTCATCCGGCCGTCGCCGTCCTGGGGAGATGTTCCGCCCATGGGGATCGTCCATAACCTGTCCGTCCTGGCCCTGCGTCCCGTCACCCGCGGCGCCCAGCCGACCCCGGACGTGGAAATCGACGCCGTCCTGGCGCTTCTGACGGAGCGCTTCACCGGCGGCGCCGCGCCGCTGACGGCCACCCTCAAGGCGTCGGTTCGCCGCGCCCTGATTACCCTGGAGTTGGCGGTCGCCGGCGAAGCGTGGTGGGAGGCGCACCAGGATTCCTCCCTCTTGGTGGAAGCGCGCGCGGTCCGCACCGGGGCGCGCTTTTTCCTCGATTCGGTCTTCGTCGCCCTGCCCGGCGAGGACGAGGCGGCGTTTCGGCAGTCGTGCGTCCGGCCGCTGCGCGCGGTGCGCAAGAAGCTGGGCGGCGACGAGGTGCCGCTCGACGCCGCCGAGTTGGCGGCGCAGTGCGCCGCCTGGGCGCGGGCGGGCGATATCGCCGAACGCCGCGAGGTCGAGCGCGACCTGCTCGACCGCGTGGCCGACGAGGTCCGTCCGTCGGCCGCGCCCCTGGCGCGTTTGCTGGAAGCGCAGGGGCAACAACGCGGCGCCCTGTTGCCGGCGGCGGTGCGCTACTTCTTCCATCGCGCCATTGAACGCGATGAGACCTTGCGATCGCTGCCCTGGGCCGACGACGAAGCGCCCGAGGAAAGCACGGCCGAGGGCTTGAACGCGCTGGGCGACGTCCTCGACCAAAACGGCCGGCTGCTCGAAACGTGGCTGGAAGAAGAGGCGGCGGATGAGGAAACGCTGGCCTATCGCCTCGACCCGCGAAGCGAAATGACGCGGCACGAGCCGGCACTCCAGGCGTTGGCGGCCGAGACAATGGCCCTGCTGGAAGCTCATCAACTGGCCGGCCAACCGTTGCGCTCCAGCGTCATTGGCGGCGCCCGCGACGAGGCGGAAAGCCAGGCGGCGCGCCAGCTGGTGGCCCGTTTCCGCGAGACGCCGGAGCCGCAACAGCGCGAGGCGCCGGCGCTGCTCAACGCCGTCGGCAAGCTGGCCGCGCTGGTCGGCGACCTCGAATGGGCGTACGGCGCCTTTCAGAAGGCCGCCACGCTGGTGGCCGATCTGCAAACCCAGGCCGAACCGCACCACAACGCCGCCCTGGTGGCCCTGGAACTGCACCGCTGGGCCGACGCCCTCGTCTGCCTCAATCGCGCCTCCGCCCGCGACCCCGAGCGCTTCGCCCCCTTCCCTCTGGCGAAATACGAGGCCGAAAGCATCCTGCGCGCCGATGGCTTCGGCATCGTCTTCTCCTGCAAGGAGCGCGATTCGGGGGAAGCCGTCGTCGTCCGCGCCTTGCGTCCGGAAGTCCTCGAATCCGAGGTGGCCGAACTGTTCCGGGACGCGCGCCTTCTCGATACGCTTGCCTCCGCCGTCCTGCCTCGGCTGCGCGACTGCGACCACGTCGATGGCGGGCAAACGCGGCCTTTCCTGGTCCACGACGCCTTCGACGGCATTCCCCTCAGCGAGTACGTGGCCCAACATGGCCCGCTCGGCGCCGCCGACCTGGCCGCATTATCCCGGCAGCTATTGGCGGCCCTGGCCGCCGCCCACGAACGCGGTTTGACGCACCGCGGTTTGCACGCCGCGCGCGTGCTGGTCCGCCAAGACGGCGCCGCCTGGGAAGCGCGAATCGTGGACTTCGGCCTGGCATTGCGCCGCGACGTCATCGGTGCCGTACTCGCCCGCCCGGCCGCGCGCGAGCGCACTCTCCTGGGAACGACCGTCGGCCAGGCGCTGGAATGCGCCGCGCCCGAACAGCTCGGCCGGCTCGACGGAACCCCCATCGGTCCCGCCGCCGACGTTTACGCCTTCGGTCGAACCGGGTATCAAGCCCTGCTGCGCACCGCGGAGCCGGACGACCAGGAAAAGGAAATGCTGAACACGGCCTGGCGCAAGCTGCTCGGCCAATGCACCTCGTGGACCGTGGCTCGGCGACCGGCCGGCTTTGGCCCGGTGCTGGAGCGCCTCGCGCGGTCGGCGGCCGACGTTCCCGCGACCGTCGCCGTCACCGGCGAGCAGACCGTCACGCTGCCGGCGCCCTCGAAACTAGCGCTCGACGAAGCGGCGGCCTGCGTGCAGCGCGGCGTCGCCCTGCGGCAAAAGGGCGACGTCGATCAGGCCATCGCCGCGTTCAACCGCGCCGTGCGCCTCGACCCCGGCAATGCCCTCGCCCACCAGGGACGCGGCAACGCCTTTTCCACGCGCGGCGAGTACGAGCGCGCCATCGCGGATTACACCAAGGCGCTGGAACTCGATCCCAACTTGCCCCTCACCTACGTCAATCGCGGCCTGGCCTTCGTCAAGCGCAAGCACATCGACCGCGCCATCGCCGACTACACCAAGGCGCTGGAACTGGACGCCAAGCTGCCGTTGGCCTACCTCAATCGCGGCTCGGCCCATGCCCGCCGCGGCGAGTACGACCAGGCCATCGCCGACTTCACGGGCGCCCTGCGTCTCGACCCCAAGCTGACGCTGGCCCACGTCAATCGTGGTTTGGCCCATGCCAAGAAGGGCGAAATCGACGCCGCCGTCGCCGACTACGACAAGGCGCTGCAACTCGATCCCAAGAATCCCGAGGCACGGAAGCGCCGCGCCGACGCGCTGAAGTCGCGCGGCGGCTCTCGCCCGGCGAAGCCCAAGCGGCGCACCGACGTGGCGCCGCGCCAGGGGCACTCGACCGAGACCGCGCCCACCGCTGGAGCCATGCTGGAGGAAGTCGCCCCGCCCGGCCAGCTGCGCGTCATGGAAGGCCATGACGACGCCGTCCTCGCCGTCGCCTTTTCGCCGGACGGACAACGCATCGCTTCCGGCAGCGAAGACAAGACGATCCGCCTTTGGGACACCAAGAGCGGCCGCAAACTCGGCCGCTTCGAGGGCCACGGCGGGCCAGTCACCGCCCTCTCTTTCTCGCCCAACGGCCAACTCTTGCTCTCGGCCAGCAAGGACCAGACCGTCCGCCTCTGGGACGTGGAAACCGCCGCCGAGGTTCGCCGCTTCCCCGGTGCCCGCTTCTTCGGCAACGCGGGCGGCCATACCGACGCCGTCGTCAGCGTCGCCTTTTCGCCCGACGGCACCAAGGCCGTCTCCGCCGGCTGGGACAAGTCCGTCCGCCTCTGGGACGTGGACAGCGGCAAGGAACTGCGTTCTCTGCAAGGCCACAACTGGCTGATCCACAGCGTCGCCTTTTGCCCCGACGGTCAACACGCCCTCTACGGCAGCGAGGACCAAACCATTCGCCTATGGAACATCGCCACCGGCGAGGAGGTTCGCCGCTTCGAGGGGCACGGCAGCTGGGTGCTGAGCGTCGCTTCGTCCGTCGATGGCCGCCTCGTCCTCTCCGGCGGCAGCGACGGCACCATGCGTCTTTGGAGCGTGGCGCGCGGCAAGGAACTCCGCAAGTTCGGCGGCCAGCTGGGACTGGTGCAAAGCGTCGCCTTCGCGCCCGGCGGCAAGCACGCCCTGTCCGGCGAATACACCCTGCCGGGCGAGGATACCCTCATGCGCGTCTGGGACGTGGACAGCGGCCTGGAACTGGCGCGCTATACCGGCCACGACAAACACATCTGGAGCGTCGCCTGCTCGCCGGATGGCCGCTACGCCGTCACCGGCAGCGCCGATCAGACCGTGCGCCTCTGGAAATTGCCCAAGGAATTGGCTTTGTGATTGCCCGCCATCGGAGAAGGGAATGATTCGCACGACTGCCGCTATTCTCGCCCTCCTCGCCATCGCTCTCGCCGTCCAGAAGTTTCCCGCCGCCGACATACCCAAGACCGGCCGGCTCACCAAGGAAGAACAAGAAGCCCTACGGCCCGGCTTGACGCTGCGCTTTTACGCCGATGCCAAGGCCGAGCGCCCGCTCGACGCCCGCCGCGCGCGCCTGATCGCGCTGCACGTTCCTGCCGATGCGTCGCCGACGCCGCTGCTGCCGCCCGGTCCTTTCGCCGCCCGCTTCACCGGCTACTTAAAGACCACGGCGAAACTCACCGCCTCCTTCCGCGTGGTCGGCACCGGCACCGCGACCTTGAGCGTCAACGGCAAGGAGGCGGCCAAGCTCGGCGACGGTAAGGAGGGCGCGAATGTCGATCTGCCGCGCGGCTTCAGCTGGCTCGACCTGACGTATGCCAGTCCACCGAAGGGCGACGCCAGCCTCCGCGTCTACTGGTCGGGAGAGGGTTTCGCGTCGGAGCCAGTGCCGCCCGATGTGTTCTTCTCGCGCGGCGACGAGGCCGACATCGTGACCGGCGAGAAATGGCGCGACGGCCGCCAGCTGTACGCCACCCTCGGCTGCGCCCACTGTCACGCCTTGCCGGGCAAGCTCAAACGCGACGCCTGCGCCATGCCGGAAATGCGCCATCGCGCTCCGACGCTCGACAACGTCGGCAAACGGCTGCACCCCGATTGGCTCGCCCGATGGATCGCCGACCCGCGCTCGTTGCGGGCCAGCGCCACCATGCCGAAGACGCTGCGCGGCGAACCGGCCGCGATCCGGCAACAGGCCGCCGATTTGGCCGCCTACCTCGGCACCCTGAACGGCGCTCCGGTCCCCGCCGACGCGAAGAGTACCGACGCTCTTCTCAAGGAAGGCGGCAAGCTGTTCGACAAGTTGAACTGCGTGGTCTGCCATCAATTCAAGGAGCCGGGCCAAGAGGACACGCACGGCCGGCTATCGCTGCATTTCGTCGCCGGCAAGTTTCAGCCCGGCGCCCTGGCGGCGTTCCTCCGCTCGCCGCACGAGCATTACGCCTGGACGCGCATGCCCGACTTCAAGCTCGACGCCAAGGAGGTCGCCGCCCTGACGGCCTTTATCGTTGACCAATCGAAGGGGAAGCCGGCCGGCGAACCGATCGCCAAGGCCGACGCCGAGCGCGGCGCGAAGCTGTTCCGCGAGGTGGGTTGCGCCCAGTGCCACGCGCTCAAGCCGGGCGACGCGGCGTTGCCGACGACGCTCGCCGCCCCGGCGGCCGCGGCGTTGGAGAAGGGCTGCCTGGCCGACAAGCCCGATGCGCAGGCGCCCGACTTCGGCCTGGCCGACGCCCAACGGCAAGCCTTGCGCGGCTTTCTCGGCACCGACGGTTCCTCGTTGACGCGCGAAACGGCCGCCGAATTCTCGCTCCGCCAGGTGAAGGCTTTGCAGTGCAACGCCTGTCATCGGCGCGACGGCGTCGGCAGCCGCACTTACGACGTGGCCGCCGACGAGGGCGACGGCACCCTGCCCGAACTCTTGCCCAGCCTGACCTGGACCGGCCAAAAGCTCAAGCCCGTATGGTCGGCGCGCCTCCTCTCCGGTAAGGCGGACCACCGTGCCCGTCCCTGGCTGAAATCGCGGATGCCCGCCTTTTCCGCGCGTGCCGAAATGCTGGCCCTGGGACTATCGCACGAACATGGCTACGCCGCCGAGGAGGACGCGCCGCCCGCTCCCGACGCCAAGCTCGCCCCGGTCGGCGAGAAGCTGATCGCCAACGTGGGCGGCTTCAACTGCGTGTCGTGCCACGGCGTCGGCAAGCAGCCGCCCATCGCCCCCTTCGAGGCGCCCGGCATCAACCTGCTCGACGCGGCCCAGCGGCTGCGCTACGAGTACTACCCGCGCTGGATGATGGATCCCGCGCGCGTGGACGTGGCCACGAAGATGCCGAAATTCGCGCCGGACGGCCACGGCACCGCGCTGAAAGACATCCTCGACGGCGATGCCCGCAAGCAGTTCGACGCCATCTGGCACTACATGGCGACGTTGCCGGACAAGAAATGAGCGGAGATACGATGGCCGAACCGCAACCCTGGCACCGACTGTTTGGGCTATCGCTGATCGACTTCTTGCGGAGCCTGCCCGTGACGGTCGAACTCGAAAAGGACCTATCCCTCAAACAGCAATTCCTGGACGTGATCCTCATTCGCAAGGGGACCGAACCCCTCGCGCGCAGATTGCCCGACGGCTTCGACCTGGCGGCGCACAACCTGATCACTTTCAAGTCGTATCGGGAAACCCTCGACGGCTGGGCGCTGAACGAACTGGTCGGCCACTACGTCAACTACCGCAAGCAAGTCAGTCCGTCGATGCGCGACCTGCTGCCGGAGGCCGACTTCCGCCTGTTCGCCGTGTGCGTGCGCTCGCCGCGCGAGTTGGCCGATGACGTTCCGTTAACGCCGGTCATGCCGGGCGTCTTCGAGGCGCGGCACTTCAGCGGCACGTTGCGCGTCGTGGTCGTTCACGAATTGCCGCAAGAAGAGCAGAACGCGCTGCTCCATCTGTTCAGTGCGCGGCGCGATTTGGTACAGTACGGAAGATTTCACTTTAAACAGCGATCGGAAGAGACGAGTACCTTACTCTTGCAACTCTTTCGCAGGTATCGCCTGGAGAACGATCTCATGCCGGACTTGCTGGAAGAATTCGCGCGGGAGACGATCAGAGAATTGCTCCAGGAACTGCCTGCGGAGAAGCGGCTCGAAGGGCTGTCCGCGGAGGAACGCCTCGAAGGGCTGTCCGCGGAGGAACGCCTCGAAGGACTGCCGGCCGAAAAGCGTCTCGAAGGACTGCCTGCGGAGAAACGTCTCGAAGGACTGTCGCCGGACGAACTGCTGGCCGCCCTGTCGCCCGAAGTCCGCGAGGCGTTGACGCGGCGCATCCGGGATGCCGCCACGGGGCCGAAGGGCGAACCTAACGAACCGGCTTGAAACCTCTGGCGGATAGCGGCGCGTCCGCTTGGCGGACGCGCCTTCGCGTCACTTCTTCGGCCCGAACGCCGCGTCCTCGATGATGTCCTTCCACTTCTTCAAGCGGCTGTGGTTCTCTTCCTGCTCGCGCTTCAGCTGCTGCAGGTCCACGCGCACCTTCTCGAAGCCGACGATGTCGCCGAAGGCGTCCATGATCTTGTCGATCTGCGCGATCAGTTCGGCCAGCTTGTCGCCGGCCCGTTTCCCCAGCACCTCGTCGTAGCGCTTGTCCCGGTCGAGGACGTTGTGGAAGTCGGTCATCGCCGCCTCGGCCGCGACGAAGTGATTGTTCACCGCGTCCTCGATCAGGCGGCACAGGCTATCCGTTTCGGTAATTGACTTGGGCGTGAAGCGGTTCAATTCCATTTCGCGGAGCAGGCGTTGAGCGTCCTTGCTGACGCCTTCCATCAGGTCCTTGTTCGTCTTGAGGATGCCGCCGAGCTTGAAGGTGCGTACCGCTTCGTTGTCAATGATGGCCTTGGCGTCGGCGTTCTTTTCGGTCAGGAAGCGGATGCCCTGGGCGAGGTCCACCTGGGCGTTGACCAGGGAAGGCTTGACCTTCTTTTCGACGATGAGTTGCAGTTCCGACTTCTCGCGGAACAGGTGTTCCATCAACTCGGCCTCGCTGACGACGAGGAAGTTGAACTGCTCGTCGCTGCTGGTCTCGCCCGGCTTGGCCGCCTCGACGTTGTTGTCGGTGGCCACGACCCAGGCTTCGAGGCGATAGCGCGGCTGGGCCTGGGTCTTGGGCGCCAGCAACGTCGGCAGCAGCTTTTGCAGGTCGAACCGTTCCACGTCAGGCTGGAAGTCGTGCGTCAGAATCATCGGTTCGGGCTTGGCTCGTTCCTTCAAGCGCTGCTTGATGGTGGCGAGGGTGACGGCGCGGCGGGCCTGCTCGTCCAGCTTATTTTGGAAGCCGGGGAGCGTCGCCGTCTGCACCGCGCCCTTGGGGTCGTTGGTCGGGGTGGCCCGGCCGTTGAAATACGACGGCATGGCCAGGCCGGCGACCGGATTGAAGCCGGGGGCGCCGGGCGCGACGGTCAGGAACAGGCTGGCCACCTCGGCACGCACGGTGGCGGCGCCGGCGTCTTCCAGCTGGATGCGGGTGAAGTGGAATTGCACCTTGGCCAATCCGTGGTCGTCCTGGGCGCTGCCGCTGAACGGCACCATGGCGATCGGCGTGATCAGATACCCTTGCGGTCCCTTGCGGTGGGCGATGACCGGGTCGAGCGCCAGCTTCAAGCGTGGCGGCGCGTCGGCGACTGGCTCCAGAGCCACCTGTCGGGTGCCGGTGATGCCGTCCTTATCGGTGAACTGGAAATCGAAGGTGAGGGGCCGCTGCACGTTGACGAAGTGGGTGCTGATGGTCCGCTTGTCGGCGCCGAGGGTGACGGCCGGCAGCGGGACGGCCGGCAAGGCGGGCTGCCCCTCGACGGGCTTGACGGCCTCGCCGCGCGTCACCAGCTTCACGTCGGTCAGGTCTTTATCGGCGACGGCATTGAGCGTGACGTCGCTGCCGCGCGTCAGTTGCACGATCGATTTGTCGCCGCCGAGCGACACGCGCTCGGGCTGCAGAACCTGTTTCAGCCCCTTCAAGTCGGCGGCGCCCTGGCCGTCGGACGGCGGCGCCTGCAGGGTGTAAGCCGGTTCCGTCTGTTCGCGCTCTAGCTTGCCGAGGATCGGCGGCGGCTCGACGCGGATGGTGCGCGGCGTCGTGCTGTAATCCTCGGCGGTCGCCTGGAAGCGAATGGTTTCCTTGAGGTCGGTGAACTGCCCGGCGTAATCGGTGTCGTTCTCGCGCTTGAGCGTCATGCCGCCGTGGCCCGACTCGCCGCGGAACGAGATCTGCACCTCGGCCGGCACTTCCAACATGCGTAGCCTGCGCTCCATCGACGCCGACTTGCCGCGTTGCCCCAGGGCGGCGAGCGTGGCGCGCATGCTTTGCACGGTGACGAAGGGAAGAACGCCCCCCTCCTTGTTCAAGCGCGTCTCCGCCTGATCGACGCTCATGTCGGGTTCGCCGCGCCATTCCGCGGGGAACGGGGCCACCGGAGTGCCGAGCAGTTCGCGCGTCAACTCGTTCCACTTGACGGGCCGCCAGCCTTCGGGCGATTTAGGATCGGCGATGACGTATTTGAGGGCGCGGACGCGGATGTCGGTGGAGGGGACGTTCTTGCCGACGCACTTCTCGCCGCTGGCCGGGAAATCGACCAGTTCGAGGAAGGCGCGGCGCGGCCAGATGACGTTGCGCAGGAGGATATTCCGCTCGAACCAGGTGACGGCGGCGTTGCTGAAGCGCACCGCGAAGTCGCCCAGCGATGCCGGCGTGGTGACGGCCGTTTCCTGATTGGCGGCGGCGCGGCGTTCGGCCATCGAGTTGGAGACGCCCAGGACGACGAAGTACGCCACCGCCGCCAGCAGGACCATGCCCAGCGTCAGCGCCAGCACGGCGTAGCCGTAACGATAGAGGCGCTTCCAGTGAAACACCTCCGTGACGGGCACGGTGCCGACCGCGTGGGCGGCATCCTCGATGGTCTTATCGACCATGGACTGCGAATAGCCGTAGCGGGCGGACAGGCGCGGGTCGGCCAGTTCGATGGCGGTGATGAGCCGATCGCCGAGAATCGCGGGAAAGCGGCGTTCGAGGACGAGGGCGAGGGGGCCGTCGCGGAATTCTTTCTTGAGGCGGTAGCCGATCTTGAAGCCGACGAGGGCGACCAGGCCGGCCGACAGTACGCTCAAGATGGCCGCGCGCATGCCGAAGGGCAGGATTTGCACCCAGTCGATGGTGAAGAGCTTGAAGAAGCCCCAATCGATGGCGAGGCCGAGCCAGAACCACGCGGCGAGATAGATGCCGACCAGCGCCAGCCCTTCGAGGACGACGTAGCCGCGAATGTAGCCGCGCAAGCGCTGCAAGGGATCGGCGACCTTGCGTTGCAAGTCGGCGCGGTTCGTGGAAGGAGGCGGCGTGGCGGTGGCCATAGGGGTAACTCTCAAGTATGTTCTTTTGTTTACGCTTCGCGGAACGTAAACAAATCTTAATCACATCGACTACGCCAAACGCAACAGCTTGCGCGTCAGCCATTCGACCGACAGCAGGCCGACCACGAGCAACAGCGCCGTGGCGATGACGACGGGCTTGCCGCCGTAGGTGCCCAGGGTCGCGCCGTCGCTCCATAGGTCCACGATGCGGCCGCGATTGTTGTATTCCTTACGGTCGGTGGTCAGGAACTCGGGGATGAGGCGGGCGCTGCGCAGATCGAAGAAGAGCCGCGCCTCGTTGTCCTTGTCGGCGCCGACCGACTTCAAGGAATCGCGGAGCTTTTGTACCTTGGCCGCGTCGGCGAGGCGCAGTTCGCTGACGGGACTCGTCATGTTCCGCAGGCGGACGAAATCGGGCCGCGTGTCGTCCAACTCCGGGTTCGACTCGATGACGTAGAACTCCTCGCGCAGTTCCTCGACGCTGTCGGGCACCTGCACGCGCAACTGGTACTTGCCCGGCAGGGCGGGCGCTTCGACGCGGCCGGAGAACCAGCCCTTGGCGCCGGCCTTGCCCTTCATCTGGTCGGTCAGGATCGGCTTGGTCAGTTCGTCCGCCCGGTAGATGGCCCACTTAGGCTTGTTGGTCTCGGGCATTTCCTTCAAGTCCTTGTCGAGCAGCTTGGCCTCGAAGTCGAGCGGCTTGCCCGAGGGCGGCCGGCGGCCCATGACGATCATGCCGCGGCTCTTGCTCTCGCGCTTGAGGGCGTTGGCGGCGGCGTAGCGGGCCAGCTTGGTCCAGAAGCGCTCGTAGTATTGCTCGCCATTCTTGCCTTCGCGCAGGCGGACCATCGGCCCGCCGAGGAAGACGACGCGCCCTTCGGGGTAGGGCATCGTGACGATGTACGGCTGGTCCTCGACGAGGATCGCCTCGCCGCGGCGCGTCTGCGTGGGGCAGGTGGCCAGGGTGGTGGCGGTCTGCTTGACTTCGAGGATGGGATAGCAGCGATAGATGCCGGACTTGACCGGGTCCTTGGCCGGGTCCACGTATTCCTTGGCCTTGCCGTAGAAGAATTCGTGCCAGCCGGCGATGGGCGACTTGCCGGCGTCGTCCAGCTTCATAAAGTCGGCGTCGCCGCCGCCCGCCGTCGGGAATTTCAGGGCGATCGGCTTGTCGGTCGGGCGATCCAGGTATTGGCCGGCGCGCTCGTCGGCCGGGACCACGGGCAACATTTGCAGCAGCGACGCCAGCGGCGTGGCGTTTTGCGGCTCGGTGATTTTCGGCGTGTTGATGCTGCCGGCCACGTAGACCAGGCCGCCGCCCTGTTTCTCGACCCAGTCCTTCATGCGGTCGATATCGGCTTGCGGCACCTTGGTCCAGTCGGGATCGAAGGCCAGGATCACATCGTATGTCGCCAGGTTGTACCACTGGTCGTCCGGCTTGTCGGTCGGGTTCTTCTCGACGCGCAGCACGTCGGGGAACTTCTTGAGCAGCTGGGCGTCCGGCACGTCGAGCGACCGGGAGCCGGCCATCTCGCTGACCTGCTGGTAGATGCAGAGTTCGGCGCGTTTCTTGTCGCGCTCGTTGAGGAACAGACGGCGGACGAACTGCGAGTCCTTGGCGGCGCCGCCGGAGAAGATCAGCACGCGCAGCGGCCGTTTCTCGACGTTCATGGCCACCGGCAGATCGCTGACGTGTTCCTTGTCCTTGAAGATTTCGCCCTTGGCCTTGGGGACGCGCACGACCAGCTTGTATTCCCCCCGCTCGAATTCCTTCTCGTAGCCGGGCTTTTCCTTCTTGTCTTACTTGGCGCGGATCGGCAGCATCTTCTCGTCGGCCGGGTCGAGCGTGAATTCCACCTGACTCACCGGGAGGGGCGATCCCTTGAACTCGCCCTTGGACGGCACGCTGAGGATGGGTTTGTCCTTGCCGGGCGTCTGGCCGGGCTTGTAGATGTCGAGGAACGCCTCGAACGGCTGGTCGGCCAACCCTTCACCCTGGGCGGTAACGCGGACGATGATCGGATCGTCTGGCGGCGTCCGCGTCGGCGCCCGCAGATCGACGATGCGGATTTCTTTCTTCTCGCGCGTTTCGCCGATGCCGACGGCGAAGACGGGAATCTTGCCGTTCTTGGAGCGGCTGCGCGCCTCGTCGAGCGTGCTTTGCGAGAAGGTGGTGCTATGGCCATCGCCGATGATAACGACGCCCGCCAGCATGTTGTTCCCCTCGCGCATAAGCGTCGCAAGGAGGGCGTCGCCGTAGTTGGTGCCGTTGATGATTTGCTGGCGGCTTTCCAGCTTCTGGGGCAGGTTCTTGGCCTTCTCGTCCAGCTTTTGCCGGTCGCTTTCGTCCAGTTTGTCCTGCAGTTCACGCAAGTTGTTCTTGAACCAGCCGGCGGCCCACTGGTCGGTGGCCTTGATCGATTCGTCCTTGAATCCCTCGTTGGCGGCGACGGTGTCGCGGCCCTTGTCGCTCAGGCCGGCCAGCACCCATTGCTTGAGGTCGAGACGCATCCAGGCGGCCCAGTCGGCCGACGACCACGAAGGCGACGCGCCCTTGGCGAACTCCTTGGCCTCCGGGTCGAGGGCGGCGCCGAAGCGATAGGCGAACACGGGGTTCTTCTTCTGCAGTTCCGTCAGGAAGGCGCTGTCGTTTTCGGTCAGCAGCTGCGTGACCTGCTGCAGGCGCGTCGGGCCGGCGGTGCCTTCGTTGTCGTACTGGTCGCTGACGCCCATGCTGCCCGACAGATCGAAGAGGACGAGGACGCGCGAGAATTGTTCGCTCTTCTCGAACGTCTGCAAGGCGGGCAGGAGGAACATGCCGGCGAGTAGGACGTAGACGGTGCAGCGCAGGGTGCCGAGGAAGGTGGCCCACAGCCAGCCGACGGCACGGCTATCGCGGACGTACATCCAGATGGCGTAGCCGATGCCGAGCGACAGCAGGACGACGAGGGTGGGAATCCAGAACATGCGGGCGTTGACGTTCAGGCCGACCGACTCTTCCAGGCGGCGGAAGACGAACTGGACGGCTTGCCCTTCGCCGACGGGGAAATAGGTGACGAACTTGACCAGTTCATAGACGCCGTAGGCGATGCCGGCGACGAGGGCGGCCAGCAGCAGCGCCGGTAGCACCTTGCCGGTCGGCCGATCCGGGTCGCCGGTCGGCAGCGGCGGCTTGGCGAGAGGGGTCACGGTGTCGGTAGCCATAGGAATGCGCCTCTCAAGCAAATCGACAAAGACGGGGACTCCCGTCCCCGTCGTCCGCCGTTCGTCAAATGGTAGTGGGCCGGGGGGCAAAGGCTTGCGTCGGCATGGACGCCTGGCCGCCGCGCAGGTGATGGCTCAAGTGGACCGCCATCGCCTGTTCCAGGACCAAGAGTAACA
The DNA here is from genome assembly GCA_038239465.1 of Gemmatales bacterium. GTDB lineage: Bacteria > Planctomycetota > Planctomycetia > Gemmatales > Gemmataceae > JBBSES01. The sequence continues at coordinate 3,772 of JBBSES010000010.1, read as the reverse complement.
GGAAAACGAGATAAAGCCACGGCCCCATCGACAGGTCGTTGGCCGGGTCGGATAGTTCCGTGAAGCCGCCGGCGCCGAGCGGATGCAGCTTGGCAAGGGAGTCCTTGGCGTCCGGTTCCGGCACGATGCTGAGCAGTTCGCTCCGCGGCGTCCGCGCCAGGTTGCCTTCCGCGAGGGCGTCCACGTTGAAGGCGAAGGCGCGTTGCTCGGGAGGCGCCACCTCGCCCTTGTCGGAGGAGGTCGGCTGGAACTCCAGGACGTAGATGCCCGGCTTGCGCGCCTCGTTAAAGCGGAACAACGCGCGGCCCGCGGGCGAGTTTTGCAGCGACGAGTCCTCGCCCAGGCTTTCGAGGTTGCCCGCGGGCGATTCGCGCGTCGGCTCGGGCTTGAAGTACTTCTTGACGGTCCCCTTGTAGCGGGCGGCGTCGAGGTCGAGGTCGAGCGCGGAGCCGAGGGTCAGGTCGGCGCCCGGCGCCGTACTCATCAGATAGCGCTGCAGGCCGTACATGAGCATGGGATAGGTGGGCGACTTGGCCCAGTCGTTCCACTTCTGGCCGAAGGTGGTCAGCATGGCGACCACGCGGCCCTTGCCGAACTTCCCTTCCACCATGAGCGGATCGCCGTACTTGACGATCTCCGCCAGGCGCTCGAAGTCGCTCGCCAGGCGGCGCGTGTCCTCCTGCTCCCAGAACTCGGCCAGGTTCGGGAACTTGACCCGGTCGAGCGGGTCGCCCGTGTCTTTCAACAGGAATTCCAGGGCGGTGCTTAGCTTGTTCAGCGAGGAGCCGCCGATCAGCCCCCGGATCACGTCGCGGTGGATGGCCAATCGGTCGCGGTATTGCTGGTACTTGGCGTCCTTCGTCAACTCTTCCATCTTGAGGAGCAGCGTGTTGACGCGCGCCTTGTAGTCGTCCATCGACTTGTCGTTGGGCAGCGTCAGCAGTTCCTGGGTACGGCCCGGTTGGGCGGTCCACTTGTCGCGCGGCACCGGGAAATGGCGTTCGATATTGACGAGGTACAGCGCTCCCAGGGCGATGTTCCGCGTCTCCGGGTCGGCCGTGAGGGGAGCGAAAATCTTATGCTGCTCGTCGCGGAGGAACACCTGCATTTGCGGGTCGTTGCTCCGCCGGGCGGCGCGCTCGTCGCGTTCCTTTTCCTCGAGCTTGGGCGTTGGCTTGTCGGCCAGCGGCACGGGGAACAGTCCCTTGCCGTCGGCGTAGAGCTTGGCGTTATAGTGGTCAGGCTTGGTCAGATCGCCGACGAAGAAGCAAGCGGTGCCGCCCTGGCGGACGTAGGCTTCCAGGTTCTTGATCGCCTCGTCGTTCAGCTCGGGCACGTTGACGAGATAGATGTTGGCGTACTGCGACAGGTCGAGCTTGCGCTTGGGGTCGCCGAGTTCGGCCGGCGAGACGGCGTCGAGACGCAGGCCGGGCGACAGGTCGAAGCCGTAGGAAGCCCGGAACATGACCTGCATGAAGAACAGGTCGCTGTCCTTGTTCTTGGCGTTGGCCAGGTCGCCATCGACCACGAGGAACGGCACCTTGTCGCGGACGTTGACCACGGCGTAGCGCTCGTTGTCGAGCTTTAGCCCCTCGTCGTCCACGTCGAGGTAGGCGCGGACCTGGTTCAGCCCTTCCTTGTTGAGGGTGAGCGAGAAGCGTTCCTCTTCCTTGCCGTTGGGCTTGATCGGCTTGAGCGGCACGGAGCTTTGCAGCTGTTCGACCCCGTTCAAGCTGACGCGGACGCGGACGTTGGCCTTCTCCGTTTGCCCGTAGTTGGCGACGGTGACGTTGAAGATCGTTTCCGGCATGGTGACGCCGACGGTCTGCATCTCCGGCCGCAGCGACACGATGGCCAGGTTCGAGTGGTAGTTCGGCTCCTTGTCGGTTTCCTTCCGCGCCGGCTCGGCGACGTCCACGAACTTGACGTGGATGCCCTGCTCCGTCAGCGCTTTCAGTTCCTTGCGCGCCGCCTCGCCGGTCGGGCCGCTCCAGTCTTGCATCCGCAGATCGCTGACGAGGTAGAGGATCCGTTGGTCCTGGGAGGCGTCGTCGAGCAGCTTGCGCGCCTTCTGCAAGGCCGGCAGCAGATCGACGTGCAGCGGCGAACACTCGACGTTCTTCAGGACGCCGTCGAGGTCGCGCAAACTGGCGTCGTTGAGCCGAGCGTCGAAGAGCGGTTCGTCTTCCGGCCGGGTCACGCGCAGGAGCTTGAGTTGTTGGGCCTTGTTCGATTGGGCGGCGTTCTTGGCGATGTCCTCGCGGATGACGCGCTTGGCTTCCTGGAACGAGGTGCGCGGGTCGCCGCGCTCGTCCTTCCAGCCGTCGGTCATGCTCAGCGTGTCGTCGAGCAGGACGACGTGCGTGCGGCTCTGCGGCTTGAAGAACGTCCAGTTCGGGTTCAGGAAGCGCGCGACGATCAGCGCCGCCAGCAGCACCAATAAGATGCGCAGGAGCAACAGGATCAGCTGCTCGATGATGAGCCGCCGTTGGTTGCGCTTCTGCGCCTTGATCAAGAACTCCATCGCCGCCCAACGGACGCGCTTGAAGCGCATGCGGTTGATGAGATGGATGATGACCGGCGAACTGACCATGAGAATGCCGGCGAACATGCTGAACGGAAAGAGGAACTCAAGCATGAGTGGGTGCCTTCGCAGAGGTTCGCTGGGCCATCCGGTGGTGCAGGAACTTGGACAGCACCGCGTCGAGGTAATCGCCGGTGCGCGTTAGCTGGTAGTCGATCCCCTGGCGGATGCTGCCGCGGCGCACCTCGACCAGGTATTCCTCCAACGCCGCCATGTAGCCGTCGCGGAGGGCGCGCGGATCGCACGTGATGATGGGCAGGTCTTCCATGCCCTCGAAGCGCGTCGTTCCCGAGAAGGGGAAGTTCAACTCGTCGTCGTCGAGGATGTGGAAGATGAGGACGTCGTGGCGGCGATGGCGGAGCATTTCCAGGCCGCGGAACAAAGCCTCGCGGTCGGTGAGCAGGTCGGAGAAGAAGACGATCAAGCCGCGGCTGGTGACGGTTTCGCTGATGCGGCGGAGGATCTTTTCGGGGTCGGTCTTCTCGCGCGGCCGGCTGACGTCCATCGCCTTGCAGAGGGCGTCGATGTGCGTCAGGGCGCTGCGGTTGGGCACGACTTGACGGACGTCGGAATCGAACGTCAAGAGACCGACGGAATCCTGCTGTTTGAGGATCAGGTAGCCGAGGCAAGCGGCGGCGGTGCAGGCGTAGTTGTACTTGTTCAAGGCGCCGCGGCCGTAGTGCATCGACTCGCTGACGTCCACGACCATGGTGCAACGGAGGTTGGTCTCGGCTTCGTACTGCTTGATGTAGTAGCGGTCGGTCTTGGACCAGACCTTCCAATCGACGTGGCGGACGTCGTCGCCAGAGACGTACTCGCGGTGCTGCACGAACTCGACCGAGTGGCCGAAGAACGGGCTTTTGTGCTGGCCGGAGATGAAACCCTCGACGACGTGCCGGGCACGCATGTCGAGGCGGCTGATGCGCGCGATGGTCTCGGGGTGGAGAAACCGACGCGGGTCGTCTGCTTTCGCTGCCACGGGTGCAACCTCGAAGAAGCGGTTATTTTGGCGAGCGGGGGGCGTTAGCCCCCCGAGGAATTCACACTCGGGGGGCTAACGCCAATACCGTTTAACGAAGCTCGATGTTCAGTACGATGTACAGTATTTTTCAGGCGATTTTTCAATGTACAAACAAGTGAACATCGTCCTTCGTTAAACGGTATTGGGGCTAACGCCCCCCGCTCGCC
>JBBSES010000009.1:0-20789 GCA_038239465.1 Gemmatales bacterium | reverse complement strand
GTCCAGTCCCAGGCGTTGCCGCGCTTGCCGCCGAGCCTTGTCGCCGATGAACGGCTTGCCATCTTTGGCCAGGCCGTCCATCGGGCCGAGTTTTGGCAGTCCCAAAACCTCCGCCCCCCGTTCCGGCGCCAACGGCAATGCCAGCGTTACGAGCGCCGGGCGTATGCCCTGGCGGGGATAGACGTCGAACGAAGTCAGCGCCTGAAGGACTTGCGCGGAGTTCAACGCCCTCGTTCCGGCGGGGGCCAATTTCAGGTATTCCCACTGCAGTTTATAGCATTCCTCCTGCACCGCCAGGTCGGCGCGGAAGTCGTCCTGTTCGTTGAGCAGCTGCTTCCACAAGTCGAACGCCTCGTCGTAGAAACGCCGCGCCGTCTCGTCCTCGGCGGCCTGATGCGTCTTGCGAGCGCGGTCGAACAACTGCCGCGCCGCGATGGCTTTTTTCGTCCCTTCCGCCCTGGCCTGGGCGTGGAAATGGTCGAAGTTCGCCAGCCGGCCGCGCTGGTCGTGGTGCCAGTAAAGTTGGCTATGGGCGACGAACGAATCGCGCAGCTCTTCCGGCACGTCTTCCGGCCGCAGGCGTACGTCGAGGTCCTTTTCCGTCACTCGAACCTTTTCGCGGTAAGCACGGGCGCGGCGTTCGAGATCCTGGCGTTCGTCGGCGGTCAGCCACAGTCCGTTGCGTCGGCCGTGCGTTTCCCACAGAGGCAGCGCCCTGCCCCACGACTCGGCGGCCCAGTGCCGTTTGTCGCCGACGACCACTTTCTTGGCGGGAAACCAGGGCTTGTCGCCCGCGGTCGCGCCGTCCACTTCCCAGCCGCCATCGATCCAGCCCTCCTTGCGATAGCGCTCGGCGATAAAGGTCTGCGCCCGCGCCGGCGACTGGCGAAACAGCAGCGAGGAGATATTGCGCGGTTTTCGGTAGCGCGCTGGATCGTAGGGCACGCTGCCAGGCATGGTCATCGGCGCGGGCGGCGGCAATGGTTCTTGCGCGTATTCATACCACACGCGCGCCGCCGTGAAGTTGTCGAATTCGTCGGGCAGACGCGCGTCCTCGGCCGCGAATTCCAGGGGGATTTCCGTGTCGCCACGCCGCGGCAATAGCGGAAACGGCCGCTCGGACCAGCGCGTCGGGTAATAGCTCGGTAGGTCGCGGTGGACGGCGAGGAAATCGATGACGTCGTCCGGCGTCCGCAGCTTCATCCCTTCGCGCATGCGCCGAACCAGGTGCGGATGCTTCTGGCAGAAGCGCTCGAAGCGCTTCAGGTTGACCGCGCCGCCGGGCCGCAGCCGATGGGGGTCGCGATCGTCGCGCTCGTCGAGATCGGCCACGCCGCTATCGACGGGCCGGATGCAACTCAATTGGAAGAGCGTGCGATAGGCGATATTCTCGTCGGCGAGGCCAAGTTTGTCCTGATAGAAACGGCCAATCTCGTAACGCAGGTCGGGGTTGTCGCGGTTGTGCCGATGTCCCTCCGCCAACAACTCGAAGCCGCGAACGACATAACGATATTTATCGCCGGGCGCGTCGAGTTCGTGCGATACGTTGTACGCCAAATTCCAACTCTGAAACATCCAGGGCGCGATGTAATGCGGCTGCAGCTTGGTAATGACGCCGACGTCGAATTCCAGGTCGCTCCACTGCTGCTTGCGCTGCGCCTCGATGGCGGCGTCCCAGAGATACCACAGGGCGAAGCCGCGCGATCCGGTGAGGGTCAAGCGCACCACGGAGCCGGTCAATTCGGTTTCGCCCAATTTCTGTTCGCTCAGGTCGAGGCCGGCGGCGCGAACATCGAGGAAATAACGGCGCATCACGAGCGTGGCGCTAAACAGGGCCACGATCAGCAAGGCATAGCCCAGCTTACGTAGCCGCGACCGGCGCTCGAACGAATGGATCATGCCATACCCCCCGGTTAGCGACACTTCGGAGAAGCGTGCCACTCACGCCGCGATTTCGCGCGCCTTCATCAAGTAATACGCCAACACCGACCACGGCAGTAAATATCCCACCAATACAATCAAGCGCAAACCGATATCCGCGGCCGGCACGTCGAAGCCGGCGGCCACCTGATCGCTCAGGCGAAACAGGTCCACGTCGGGCAGTATTTGCGCGAACATGCGCAGATAGCGGCGATACCCCTCGTCGAAGAAGCGGATCATCTGCACCGTCGCCGTGTCGTCGATAATGCCGGGCGGCTGGTTCGTCACCATGGCGCGGAACGATTCCAGTGGGCCGCCGCCTTCGATTTGCCCCGTCGCCACCTTGCCCACGAAATCGGCCCAGCTGCCGCCGAGATATATCAACAGCGTCGCCGCCAAGGCAATGACCCCGCTGAGATACGTACTTAACGCCACGGCCACGCCGATGACGGCGCACAGGTTGAACCACAGTCCCAGCGCGCCCTTGAAGAAATTGACGGCGAAACTCCCCTCGGCGTCCACGAAATACAGGTCGTGCCGCGCCACGCCCAAAAGTTGACTGGGGTTCTCGCACTTGACCTCGACGGTCAGCGGAGGCGCGGGCCGGCGCGGGTCGTCCTCCCCGCGGGCGGCATTGCGGAATAGCCCGGCGGGCACGTCGATAGCGTAGGTCTTGAAATTGGCGATCTCCTTGTTGGCCACCTCGTAGATGCCGTATTGCTCGGCGACCTGCCCCAAAGCCAGGGCGACGGCGTCGGCGTTTCCGGCGGCCCGTGCCCGGTCGCACGCTTCCAGGTAAGGCCGTTCCTGAGCGCGGTCGTAGTTCCGCGTCTTGAACGCGAAGCTGACCAGCACGCCTTCATTCTCGCGTTCGCGCTTGCGCGTGCGCTCCAGGTCGAAGCCGAACTCGCACGGCACGAAGGCGCGTTCGTCCAACCGCGTCGGCAAGTCGTCGAATTTCCAGATGGCCCGATGCGACGACGCCCCGGCGATGAAACGGCGATAGTCCCACGTCTTAAGCGACGGCGCGCCCTGAAAGCCCGGCTGCTTGCCGCGCACCTCCAATAGCCCATAGAGCGGCAGCCGCGCCCGCGGCGGTTCGCCCCCCGTCGGCTGCATGAGGATCAACCCGAGGCCGACGGCGCTCATGGCCAGCAGCACGCCGGTCATCAGCGCGACGTAGCCGAAGAAGCGGCCGAGCACGATCTCGAAACGCTCGACCGGCTTGGTGACGACCGTGGCGACGGTCTGCAAGCGCAAGTCATTGGGGATGCTGAACGCGGCCAGCAGGACGGCCGTCACCAGCAGCAATGGCGTCATGGCGTGGTACAACAAGAGGATGTAGGCCTGAAGACGAGCCTCACCGCTGCCGGGCAGGAACCAATCGCCAAAGAGGACGACGAGGACCAACGGCACGAACAGCCAGCCCACCCAGCGCGACAGCCCTTCCCGAATGCTGAGCCGCGCCAAGGCGATGACGCGCCGCGGCCGGAGGCGACCCAGATCGGCCGCGAACGGCAATCCCACCGCGACGAGGGCACTGACGCCGCCCCCGGTCAGCCACATCTCCGGCGGGAACGACCCGAACACCAGCGCCAGCCCCGCCGCCGCGTAGCAAATGAGGGCCGCAACCAGGCTCGCTTGAAACGCCCGGCGCAACCAGCGCGGCCGGTCGGCGTGCAGCGCCGGCGGCGCTGCCTTGAGCAGGTAGGCGATCGACCAGATGGCCAGCCCGATGGCCGCGAAACCGCCCGCGTCTTGTGCCCAGGCGAGGAGGCGCCCCGGCAGGTCGGCCGCCCGCAATGGCTCGCGCTCGACAATCAGGGCGGCGAAGGATGGCACGGGAAGCGTTCCTCAATTAAATCTCGTTCCCAAACGCCGGCTTCGAGGCACGCTCGAAGAGAGGCGGCCTTGTAGCTAGCGAAGGACGAAGCCAGAGCTACATTGCTCGCGTTCCCAAGCCGGAGCGCAGGAGCCTGGGAACCAGGGAACAGGAAGTCACTCACACTCTCGTTCCCAGGCTCCGCCTGGGAATGCCTTGCCCGAGGCTCCGCCTCGTCGGAGCGTTGCTAAGGTGCGGCATATCACCGAGTATTCCGCGAGGCGGAGCCTCGGGGAAGTGGGTTCCCAGGCAGGAGCCTGGGAACCAGGAAACTGAACCACGTCGGGCTTACGCCTCGACGCTCGCCAACCTCTTTACCCGTCATTCCGGTGGCAAATACCGTCGTCCCGGATGCGCCTTGCTCTCGGCCACCACGCGCAGGAAATAATCCTCCAACGTCCCCGTCGGGTGGCCAAAGCTCTCCAGCCGGCCGCCGTGCTTGCTCAGCACTTGTTCCAAATCGCGGCGCAACTCGTCGCTCAATGGCAACCCGCTCGCCTGCACCTCGACCCGTTGCGCGTCCTGGAGGAGCGTGCTAACCTGGCCCAACTCTTGCAGCTGCCCTTCGTGCAAGATGGCGATGCGATCGCAGATGTTCTGCACGTCCTCCAGGCGATGGCTGCACATCAGGATCGTCTTCCCCTTGGCGCGCAGGTCGAGGATCAAGTCTTTCATCCAGCGCGTGCCGAGCGGGTCGAGGCCCGAGGTCGGCTCGTCGAGGACGACCAACTCGGGGTCGTTGATGAGCGCCTGGGCCAGGCCGATGCGCTGGCGCATGCCCTTGGAGTACTCCTTCAAGATACGCTTACGGTCGGCCTTGAGACCGACCATTTCGATGTAATACTGCACGCGGCGGCGCCGCTCCGGTGCCGGGATGTCGAACAGCCGGGCGTAGAAGTCGAGCGTCTCCTCGGCGTTGAGGAAGCGATAGAGGTACGATTCCTCGGGCAGAAAGCCGATGCGCTCGTTTTTGCGCACCTGCGCCGCCGGTTGGCCGAGGACGAACGCCTCGCCGCCGGTCGGATAGAGCAGCCCCAGGAGGAGTTTGATCGTGGTCGTCTTGCCCGAGCCGTTCGGCCCGAGCAGGCCGAAGATTTCGCCGCGCTCGACCGTGAGGTTGAGGGCGTTGAGCGCGACCTTTTTCTTGCGGCCCCAGAAGTCGCGGTAGAGTTTGCTGAGGTTGCGCGTTTCGACGACGACGTCGCGGGCCATGGCCGGCCACCTCGATGGGAACGGTGCGTTGTAGGCGATACGTCGGGTCGGCCCTCAAGGTTTGCGCCGTCCCACGAATCCCGATTGTATTCGGCCTCGTCTGAGAGATAATAGCACAGGGTCATTGCCTCATCCGGGGAGACGCGAGCATGGACAGCCCGAAGCCATCGGTTTTGGAAGCGCAAGTCCGCCGGGTCAAGCGCCGGCTGTTCGCGCAAGGGTTGCTCAATCGCGTCGTCGTCGGCTGGACTGCCGCCCTGGCCCTCGGCCTCGTCTGGCTGCTGCTTGAACCGCTGCTCATCGAAGCGCCGGCCCCCTGGCTGCGCTGGACCGTGGTTGGCGCCTTGGTCGCGCTCGGCACCGTCGGCGCTCTGGTCGCCGCCATCATGCGTCGGCCGTCCGCGCTGGCCTCGGCCCTGTCGCTCGACGAGCGCTTTGGTCTCAAGGAGCGCGTGACCACCTCCCTGGCCCTGACGCCGGAACAACGCCAAAGTCCCGCCGGGCAGGCGCTCCTGGAAGACGTGCAGCAGCGCGTCGGCGGCCTGGTCGTCCGCGAACGCTTTCCCATCCGCCTCTCCTGGCTGGCCTCGCTGGTGCCGCTCGCCGCCGCGCTTTTGGCCCTCGTCGCTCTCTTCTACGACCCGGCCCTGACGCCGGCTAACGTCAAGAAGGTCGATGCGAAAAAGCCGGTCGCCAACGCCCAGGACATCGCCCTCAAGATGGACCAGATGAAGAAGAAGTTCTACGACCCCGCCGACAAGGACAAGCCCACGTCCGAGAAGCTGAAAGAGTTCGAAGCGGAGATGGAAAAGATCGCCAATCAGCCGCGCGCCACCCGCGAGGAGGTCCGCGAGCGTATGAAGGACATGACCGCCCTCGAAGACCGCATGCGCGAACACCAGCACAAGCTGATGGACAAGGATCAGGCGCTCAAACAGCAGCTGCAAGAAATGAATCGGCAGTCGGGCAAGGACAACCAGGACGGTCCCGCCAAGGACATGCAGAAGGCGCTGGCCCAGGGCGACATGCAGAAGGCCAAGGAAGAGATGGAAAAGCTGGCCAAGAAGGTGCAAGACGGCAAGATGGGCGAGCAAGAAAAAGAGCAACTCAAGAAACAACTCGAAAGCATGAAGCAGAAGGCCGAGCAGCTGGCCGACCAGCAGAAGAAGCAGGAAGAACGCCTCGAACAACTCATCAAGGACGCCAAGGCCGAGGGCCGCGACGCCGAGGCCCTGAAGCGCGAACTCGACAAGCTCAAGCAAGACGGCAAGGCCATGAAGGAACTGCAAGATCTCGCTCAGAAGATGGGCGACTGCAAGCAGTGCCTGGAGAACGGCGACATGGCCAAGGCCGGCGATAAGCTCAAGGAAATGGGCGACCAACTCAAGAACCTGAACCTGAACGATAAGGAACGCAAGCAACTCGAAGAGCAACTCGAACGCCTCAAGGACGCCAAGGGCGCCTGCGCCAAGGGCGATAAGGACGGCGAGGGAGACAAGGGCGACGGCGCCGGCAAAGGCGGCGAGGGCGGGCTTGATGGGAAACAGGACGCCGGCAACGGACAACCCGGCGAGGGCCGCGGCTCCGGCGACCAGCCCGGCGGCAGGCGTTCCTTCAAGAAGGACGCCGACACCAAAGGCTTCGACGCCCGCCAGAAGACCGACCCTGACTTCAACAAGGGCAAATTTCTCGACGGCTTCGAGAAAGGCCCGAACTTTAAGGCCAAGAGCGGCCCCGAGATCGCTGGCGACATCAAGCAGGCCGGCCAGGAAGCGCCCGAAGCCATCGAGCAGCAACGCATTCCCAAGGCCTCCCGCGACATCGCCAAGGGCTTCTTCCGCAACCTGAGCGGGCAAGGCGAGCCGGAGAAGAAACCGTAATCGCCGGATCCCATTTGCGTTTCGCGCGTTCCGCCTTGTCAGTCGCTCGTTGCCCGGTATAGTACACCTTTCGCATTCGCGGTTCGATCGCTTCGGGAGAGTTCGACATGGGCATGCAGTGCGCCATTTGCGGGAAAAAGCCGTCCCTCGGCAACCACTATGCCCGGCGCGGCAAGGCCAAATACCTCGGCGGCGTCGGCCGCAAGGTCACGGGCATCAGCCGCCGAACGTTCTTCCCGAACCTCCAACGCATTCAGGTCGAAATCGACGGCAACGTGCAACGCCAGCGCGTCTGCGTGCAGTGCATCCGCAGCGGCAAGGCCAAGCGGCCACAAAAGCAGAAGTTGTTTCAGATGCCGAGCCTGTAAGCGCGGGAGGCGCCATGTCGCTCAGCGCCGACGACGTTCGCAAGGTCGCCTCGCTCGCCCGCCTCGAACTCGGCGACGAGGAGGTGGCCGCCCTGACGCGCCAGCTGACCGGGATTCTCGATTATTTCGCCCAGCTGGCGAAAGTCGAAACCGACGGCACCGACCCGATGGCCCATCCCTTCCCCTTGCACAACGTCTTCCGCGCCGACGAAACGGCGCCCTCGCTGAGTGCCGAGGCGGCGCTGGCCAACGCTCCCCAGCGCGACGGCGACTTCTACGCCGTGCCCGCCGTCCTCGACTGACGCGCCGCCGCTTGGCGGGTCGGGGCGCGATTTCATAGACCTATCCCCATGTTCCAGCGCACTGCCTCCGAACTAAAAACCCTCCTGGACCAGGGAACCGTCAGCGCCGAGGCGCTGATCGGGGAATTCCTGCAAGCTCTCCGGGCGCGCGAGCCGCGCGTACGCGCATTTCTGCACGTTGATGAGGCGGCGCTGGATCAAGCGCTCGCCGTGGACGCGAAACGGCGCCGCGGCGAACCGCTCGGCCTTCTCGCCGGCATCCCGGTGGCGGTGAAAGACGCCCTGTGCGTCGCCGGGGGGCCGACCACCAGCGGCAGTCGGATGCTGCGGAATTTCGTGGCGCCCTACGACGCCCACGTCATTACCCTCCTCAAAAAGGCCGACGCCGTCCTCATCGGCAAGACGAACATGGACGAGTTCGCCATGGGGTCGTCCACGGAAAACAGTGCCTTCCACGTGACGCGCAATCCCTGGGACCTGGAGCGCGTGCCCGGCGGCAGCAGCGGCGGGTCGGCCGCCGCCGTGGCCGCTTGCCAGGCGCCCCTGGCCCTCGGTAGCGATACGGGCGGCTCGATCCGCCAGCCGGCATCGCTATGCGGCGTCGTCGGCGTGAAGCCGACCTATGGCCGGGTGTCGCGCTTCGGCCTGATCGCCTTCGCCAGTTCCCTCGATCAGGTGGGACCGTTCGCCCACGACGTAACCGACGCCGCCCTACTCCTGCAAGTCATCGCCGGCCACGACCCGCGCGATAGCACCAGCGTCGCCCGGCCCGTGCCGGAATATAGCCGGACGATCGATCAACCCTTGCCATCGTTGACCATCGGCGTGCCGCGCGAATATTTCGCCGGCGGCCTCGACGCCGAGGTCGAGCAGAGCGTCCGGGCCGCGCTCGCCGTTTACGAATCCCTCGGGGCGCGTATTCAGGAGGTGTCGCTGCCGCACAGTCCCTACGCGGTCGCCGCCTATTACCTGGTGGCGACCGCCGAGGCGTCGAGCAACCTGGCGCGCTACGATGGCGTCCATTTTGGCCATCGGGCCGAGAAGCATTCCACCTTGATCGAGATGGTGGCGCGCTCGCGCGGCGAGGGGTTCGGCGCCGAGGTGAAGCGGCGAATCATGCTCGGCACCTACGCTTTGTCGAGCGGCTATATCGATCAGTATTACACGAAAGCCTTGAAAGTACGGCGCCGCATCAAGCGCGACTACGACGAGGCCTTCGGCGTCTGCGACGTTCTCGCCGGTCCCGTGGCGCCGACGCCGGCCTTCCGCGTCGGCGAACGCGGCGACGACCCGCTGGCGATGTATCTGTCCGACATCTACACCATCGGTGCCAACCTGGCGGGCATTCCCGCGATGAGCATCCCGTGCGGCTTCACGCGGGGCGGCTTGCCCATCGGTCTGCAGCTGCAAGCGCCGCCCTTCGCCGAGGAGAAGCTGCTGCGCGTGGCGCGCATGCACGAGCGGGCCACCGACTGGCACACGCGGCGGCCGACGCTATAAGATGAGACAGACAGGAGGCGACGAATGCCAGCGGGAACGACGCGATCGATGCGGGAGGCCGGGGTGCGTCGCCTGACGGCGGCGGACTTGGCGGCGTTGCCCGACGAGTTGCCGTCCGGCCCCGTGCGCTACGAACTGGACAACGGTAGGCTGATCGTCATGCCTCCTCCCGGCGACATTCACGGCGCGGTCGAATCGAACCTGGCGGCCGACCTGAAAATCCAGGGCGAACGCCGCGGCCTGGGCAAGACGCGCTCGGGCGACGTGGGCATCGTCCTCTGGCGCGACCCCGATCGCGTGGTCGGCGCGGACGTCGCCTTCATTGCCAATGCCTCGCTGCCCCTTCGCATCTCGAAGGAAGGTTATCTGGATACCATCCCCGACCTGGTCGTCGAGGTGCGGAGTAAAAGCGACCGAGAGACTGCGGTGCGCGCCAAGGTGAAGGATTACCTGTCCGCCGGCGTGCGCGTCGTCTGGGTGGCGGACCCCGGCAAGCAAACCGTCACGGCCTATCGGCCCGGACGCAAGCCGAAGGTGTTCGCCAGGGACGACACGCTGACGGTCGAGGATGTGATTCCCGGATTTCAGGTAGCCGTGGCCGACGTGTTTCGGGTGTGAAAGAAGACCCTTTCCCCAAATGGCACTCAGGAGGCCTCTTGGCATGCTCCGAACCTTCCCCCTCGCGGTAGCGGTCGCCTTCGCTTTCCTGCCGGCCCTGCGCGCCGAGGACAAGCCTCCGACCATCGACGCGGCGCTGAAACGATTGAAAGATGGCAACGCCCGCTTCGCCGCCGACAAATCGATCAATCAGGACGTCACCAGCAAGCGGCGCATCGAGTTGGCCGAGGGGCAAAAGCCGTTCGCCGTCGTTCTCACGTGCGCCGACTCGCGCGCGGCCCCCGAGTTCATCTTCGACCAGGGTCTGGGCGATATCTTCACGCTGCGCGTGGCCGGCAACGTGCAGGGGGACAAGATCATCGCCTCGATGGAATTCGCGGTGGCCGAGTTGAAGACACCGCTCATCGTCGTCCTCGGGCACTCGAAGTGCGGCGCCGTCAAAGCCGCGGTCAGCGGTAAGGAAGCGCCGTCGCCAGCGCTCAAGCACCTGATCGATCAAATCCATATCGGCGCCGATTTGCCGAAAGACAAAGACGAAGCCCTCGCGCTGGCCATTCGCAACAACGTCCTCTTCCAGGCGAAGGCACTGACGAAGGAGAGCGAAATCCTCCGCGACTTCGTCAAGGCGGGGCGCGTCCGCATCGCGGCCGGCGTCTACTCGCTCAAGTCGGGCGAGGTCGAGTGGCTAGAAATCAAGTAGCAAGCGCCGGGGCCATCCATGAGCGATTACCGCGTCGTCGTCGGCCTGGAAGTCCACGTGCAGCTGCTAACGCACAGCAAGCTGTTTTGCGGTTGCAGCACGCGCTTCGGCTTGCCGCCGAACACGGCCACCTGCCCGGTGTGCATCGGCATGCCGGGCGTGCTGCCCGTCATGAATCGGCACGCCTTCGACCTGGCGCTCAAGGCGGCGCTCGCGCTGAACTGCGAGATTGCCCGCACCACCAAGTGGGACCGCAAGAATTACTTCTACCCCGACCTGCCCAAGAACTATCAGATTAGCCAGTACGATTTGCCGTTCAGCAACGGCGGCCATCTGGAGATCGAGACGCCGGGCGGTCCCAAGAAGGTGGGCATCATCCGCGTCCATTTGGAAGAAGACGCCGGCAAGATGATGCACGACGAGCTGGGCAGCCGCCGCGATAGCCTGGTCGATCTCAATCGCGCCGGCACGCCGCTTCTGGAAATCGTCGGCGCGCCCGAGCTATCCAGCGCCGAGGAAGCCAAGGCGTACCTCGAAGAGTTGCGGCCCCTGTTGCGCGCCATCGAGGTATCCGATTGCGAGATGCAGGAGGGCAGCCTGCGCTGCGACGCCAACGTCAACTTGCACATTCCCGAGGACGGAGGCATTGCCGCCACGCCCATCGTCGAGATTAAGAACTTGAACAGCTTTCGCGCCGTCGAGCGCGCCATCAAGCACGAGGCGGAACGGCAATACGACCAATACCGCAAAGACGGCAAGAAGCTGGGCGCCGCTCCCAAAACGACGGCCGGCTGGGACGACGACCGCGGCATCACCGTCGTGCAACGCGCCAAGGAAGCAGCGTCGGATTATCGCTATTTCCCCGACCCCGATCTGGTCCCCATCCAGGTGGACGGCGCCTGGCTGGACCACGCGCGGCAAGCACTCGGCGAATTGCCGGCGGTCCAACGGCGCCGCCTGCAATCGCAGTACGGGCTATCGGCGTACGACGCCCAGGTGTTGACGGGCCAGGGCCGGGCCTTCGTGCATTACTACGAGGAGGCCGTCCGCGGCTGCGGCGACGCCAAGGCCGTCTGCAACTGGACCACGAACGAAGTGCTGCGTTCGCTGCACGAACGTAAGTTAAGCATCCAGGATTTTCCCGTATCGGCGCCGGCGCTGGCCGGCCTGGTGCAGCAGGTCAAGACCACTGGCCTGAACGCCCAGCGCGCCCGCGAGGTCTACGCCCGGATGCTTGAATCGGGGGTTAGTGCGGAGCAGGCGAGCGCCGATCTCGGCTTCAAGGTGGTCGGCGACGAGGGGCAGCTGCGCGACATCGTCCGCAAGGCCATCGCGGGCAATCCGAAAGCCGTCGCCGACTTCAAGAAGGGCAAGGTCAAGGCGGCCGACGCCATCAAAGGGGCCGTCATGCGCGAGACCAAGGGGTTGGCCAAGACGGAACTGTTGCAGCAATTGTTGGCGGAAGAACTGGCGAAAGCGGAGTAATCCGCTTTCCGGCGTTACCGAAGGAGTAGGGCCATGCGAGCATGGATCGTGCTGGTACTCGTCGTCCTGGGGGGCGGCGTTCGACAGAGCGTCGCCCAGGAACCACCCATGGCGGAGATGGCGAAGGGATTCGACCAGCGGCTCAACCAGACGCTGCGCGACGTGATCAACCGTGGGGCCGATCTCTATAACGCGGGCGATCCGGCCGGCAGCTACCACCTGTTCCTGGGAGCGCTGCTAACCGCCAAGCCGTTGCTCGACCATCGGCCCGAGGCGCAAAAAATAATCGACGCCGGCCTGGCCGAGGGGGCGCGCGAGGCCGACTTCAAGCGCCGCGCCTGGGCATTGCGCCGCACGTTGGACGACGTGCGGACGCAGTTGTTGCTCAAGGGCGACAAGCTGGAGGAAAAGAAGCCGGAGCCGGAGAAGTAATCGCTTCTAATCCCGCGGCTCGGTCACGCGATGGACCGAACGCCGCACCAGGCCTACCACCGTCCAGCCGCTGACCATGCCGAGGACGTAGACCGCCCCGACCAATACCGCCATCGTGGAGCTTAAGCTCCAATCGAAGAAGCGAACGGAAACGGCCTCATTGTTTTGATACGCGAAGGCGCCGACCGCCCCCAGCAAGACCAGGAGAATCACGAACCAGAACGTGCGCATGATATACCTCATCGGCGAGAACTCGAAGGGGCACGCCGAACCAACAGGCGAAGCCCTCACCGATGAGTTATAGAGCAAATGAGATGCCGCGTCCGGGATATCAATCTTTCTTGGGCGCGATCGGCACCGGGACGAACTCCTTGACGAGTTTGCCGTCGGTCAGGTCGAAGAGGCGCACTTGACCTTGCAAACCGGCGACGGCGACTTGCTTGCCGTCGGGCCGAAAGGCCAGCGCGAAGACGGTGCCAGTAGCGGCGGGACTGGCCATCACCTTGCCATCGTCGGCACTATAAACCTTGACCGCTCCACCCGCGCCGCCCGCCGCGAAAAGTTTGCCGTCGGCGCTGAAGGCCAACGCTTCCACCCTCCCCGAGAGCTTTTCATAAGCGCGGATGAGATTGCCGCCTGCCCCACCAGCGACGGCCGCCCGATACAGGCGAGGGACGCCATCTTCGCCACCCGTCAGGCATTCGTCGCGTCCGGGCCTCTTCACCAGGCCGCGAAAGCTGCTCGCCGGCTGCGTCGGATCGAGCGTCGTGATATTGCCGATGAAGGCACCGCTATCGGTCTCACATAGTTTGACCGTGCGGTCCCGACTGGCGCTAATGATCGACTTGCCATCTTGCGTGAAGCAGGTGCCGAACACCCAATCGAGATGGTGATCGACGCGCAAGAGTTGCTTGTTGCTCTCGGCGTCGAGGATGCGCGCCGAATTATCGGCACAACCGAAAGCGACGCGCTTGCCGTCGGCGGAAAACGACGCGCCGTAGATGGTGTCGAACGACGGCAGCACGGAGCGCAGCAGCTTGCCTTCCTTCCAGTCCCAGAATTGCAATTCGCCGAAGCGTCCCGCCGAACCGCCGCAAACGAGCAACGTCTTGCCGTCCGGCGAGAAGCCGATTGACTCGATGCGTTCGGAGAGGCCGACCAGACGCCCAATCAACCCGGAACCGTCGGGCTTGTGCAACAGGACTTCACGATAGCCGCTGACGGCCAGGGCGCTGCCGTCGGGAGTGAACGCCATCGCCGTGACGGCGACGGGCTGCGTATAGGTCGGCGCTTCCTTGGTGACGAGCGTGAGCTTGAATTGCTCGGGCGTATCGTCCTTGGCGCCTTCCTTGATCCAGCGCGCGAACAGGTCGATCAGCTCGGCCGGCAGCGGCTTCTCGCCCTCGGGCATGAGCGATTTGCCATCGGCCTCTTTCAAGTGCTTCATCACCAAACTATCGTCAGGTTTGCCGACGACCCAGGAGACGCCGTTGGTTCCCCCTTTGGCGAAGCCGTCGAAGCTGGTAAGCAGCAGCTTGCCCTTAAGCTTGGCCGGCTGATGGCAGCCCTGGCATTTCTGCTGCAGGATGGGCCGCACCTGGCGATGAAAGCTGACGGGTTCCTCGCCGCGGGCGAACGAACCACAGAGGCACAGAGAACACAGAGAGAAGAAACACGGAGGAAGACGATGAAAAAACAAGCGCGGTGTCATGTCATTATTCCTTTTCCGTTTCTCTGTGTTGTCTTCTCTCTGGGTTCTCTGTGTCTCTGTGGTTCGTTCGTTTTTCTCAGAACAGCCCCAACACCGGCTTGGCGTCCACCAGCGGCCGCGGTTGGTTCAGGTCGTTGAGTACCTCGGTCGCCGGGTCGATGCCCAGCGCGTGGTAGATGGTCGCCAGCAGTTCGATGGGGTGTACCGGGCTATCGGTGGGCGCCGAGGCATGGGCGTCCGACTTGCCGTAGAGCTTGCCGCCGGGGATGCCGCCGCCGGCGACGAGGGCGGTGTAGCAGTAGGGCCAGTGGTCGCGGCCGTCGGGGGCGTTGCCGTTGCCCGACGTGCTGACGCCCATCCGCGGCGACCGGCCGAACTCGCCGATGGCCAGGACCAGCGTGTCCTGCAACATGCCGCGCTGATCGAGGTCGGCCACCAGCGCGCTGAGGCCGCTATCGAGCTTCGGACCGTGCAGGTCGCGGACGGGCTTCAAGATACCGGCATGGCAGTCCCAGGCGTCGTTATTGGGATCGCCATTGGCGACGGCCGGCCAGTTGACTTGCACGAAGCGCGTTCCGGCTTCGATGAGCCGACGCGCCATCAAGAGGCTTTGGCCGAAGGTGTGCCGGCCATAGAGATCGCGCGTCGCCGGCGCTTCCAGGTTCAGGTCGAACGCCTTCTTGGCCCGGCCGCTAACGATCAGCTGAAACGCCTTCTGATAGTATTCGTCGAGCGCGTAGCTGGCGACCTGCTGGTCGATCGCTTCCATGCTCTGCTTGACGAGCGAGCGCAGGTCGGCGCGCTGCTGGAAGCGTTCCATGCTGAGGCCGGGCCGCAGCGAGAGGTCGTCGGTCTTGACGCCGGTGTTGGGGTCCTGGAACAGGTAGTACGGATCGAGGGCACGGCCGAGGAACCCCGCGGTGCCGGCCTTGTTAACGACGTTGCTCTCCTGCATCGGCCGGGGCAGCATGACGAACGGCACCATTGCCTGTTCGGGCGGCCGAAACTTGATGACGTTGCAGCCGACGTTGGGATAATCCTTCGGGCTGGGCGGCTCCAGCTGGCCCGACGGCGACACGCGATCGGGCGTGTAGCCGGTGAGCATCTGATAGTGGGCGGCCGTGTGGTTGAACAGGCCCTTAGGCGAGTAGCTGACGGAGCGGATGAGCGTGTACTTGTCGGCGCAGCGGGCGAGGCGCGGCTGCGTCTCGCTCAGGTCGATACCGGGCACGTTGGACGCGATCTTGGCGAACGGCCCGCGGATGGATACCGGCGCGTCGGGCTTGGGATCCCAGAGGTCGAGGTGCGGCGGGCCGCCTTGCAGGAAGACGAAGATGACCGACTTGGCCTTGCCCCAGCCCTTGCCGCCGGTCTTGGCGGGAGCGGGATTGGCGCGGGCGGTCTGGGCGAGGATGCTCGGCAAGCTGAGGCCGAGCAAGCCGCAGCCGCCGACTTGCAGCCACTCGCGGCGCGTGAGGCTGCCGTCGCACAGGCGGCGCGCGGGTTGAGGAATGGTGAGCATGAGAAACTCCCCGGTTGGTTAGCGACGCTTCCGAGAAGCGCGCGACTGATTACTTAAACGAGACGTAGGCCCGCAGACTGACGTAGATATTGCCCGCGATTTCGCTGGGCCTTTCGCCGGTCATGTCGTAGACGATCCTTCCGCCGACCAACTCGGCCGGGGCTTCGGTTTCGTATAAGTCGTCCACGGTATAGCGGCGCTGGATCACGGGTCGTTCCTCAGCAATTCCTGCCAACTCGATACGTCAAAGAGTCTTTCCGCCAACTCCCTCAATTGAGCCACCTCGGCGATACCACGAATGGCCGCGATGATGGAATCGGTGGGCGCGCCAATCTTTTTCCCGCCCACCTGCAATAGAAGGTCGTGGTAGCCTCGGATCACGCCTTTTTCCAAAATGGCCTGATACGTGACCGACTCTTCCCAGTCGATTACCATTGAACCCTTCCAAGGTTTGTTATTTATAAGCCATCTCATACTATGAATGGAGGATGATTTACCTCGGCAAGGCGGCTAGTAGTTCCGTCCAGCTGGACACGTCATGTACTCGGTCGCTCAACTGACGAAGTCTTGACAAGTCTCTAATGCCTTGGATCGCCATGCTCACCATATGCTCAGGGGCGCCGAACTTTCCGCTGCCGAACTGAAGCAATACTTCCTGTCGTTCCTCAATTTGGCCCTTCTCCACAATCGCCTGATACGTCACCGATTCTTCCATGTCTTGCACTCTCCGCAGCAAGTGTTCGATCAATCCCCGGTCGCAGCGCAACGCCATGAGTAGGTCAGCGGCCATCGATGTCGTACAAATCGTCCGCGGTTTAGCGGCGTTGGATCACGGGTGATCCCCTAATAATTCTTGCCAGGAGGATACGTCGAGGATTCGTTCGGTAAGACGACTCAGTCGTTCAAAGTCAATGACGCTCCGAATCGCCATAACAACGACTTCGCTAGGCGGCCCGAACTTCTTCCGGCCCTGCTGCAGAAGCACGTCGTGCCGATCTCGGATCATGCCCTTCTCCACAATCGCCTGATACGTCACCGATTGTTCCATGTCTTGCACTCCCGCCAAAAGGTGTTCGATCAATCCCCGGTCGTAACGCAACCCCATAAGTACGTCGGCGGCCGTCCAGAGAATGCCCACGTCGTCCCGAGACCGCGCGACTTCTCGAATGCGTCGATCCATGCGCTGGATCAATCCCGGCAGCTCATTCTCGGCCACGTTGCCCAGCGGCGCCAGCGGTATCGTGCCACCCGCCGCAAGGAGCGTTTCCACCGGCAACTCCCAGACGCGCGCCACCTAATAGCGGAACATGCGGTAGGGCGCTTCGTTCGGAAACCCTCGCTCCAGCAGGCCGGTCGTTTCCGGCCCGTCGGCCGAACGCCGCAGCAAGACGACGACCGACCGCACCAGCGCGTCGTGTTGCCGTTCCAGCAGCGCATTGTACACGTTCAGGCGGCGCGGCAGTTCCGAGTCGCGGCTCGCTTGCAACTCCAGGTGCATGATCCACGGCGGTACCTCGTTGACGCGCAACACCCGATCCGCGGCCGCCGTCGGCGTCGATCACGTCCAAAGTCGCCGTCGTTGTTCGCCCCGAGTACGGCAGCCAATCGGGGAGCCGGTCGTCGGCCAGGTATTTGGTGACGGCGTCATAGCGGTGCGGCATAGATAGCGATTCTCGCTTTGCTAGCCATAGAACCAAACCGACTCAAAACTCGAAATCGTAGCTGCTCTCCGCGACCCGTTCCTTTTCCACACGCCAGTTGTTCCGTCGCGCCTGGTCCACGAATTCGCGCGGTAAAGTCACGTTGTAGACTTCGATAAAGTGAATCAATCCCGCGGGCCAATACCATACGCCGTCGGTCATGGGCGTCACGCCGCCCACCGGCCGGCCTTCAATGCTGGGATTGGCATTGTTTGGTCGGTCGAACCAGTCGGTCAGGTCGGCGCCCGTGGGGTAAGCGACGAGTCTGCCGGAGCGCTGATATTCCAGCACGCGATCCTGCTCATTCCAGGGCGCTGCCGCCATGAACTCCCGCATGCTCGGATCGCTGACCGTGCCGAACGGGAATTCGCGGAAGCGAACGACCGGCTTTAGCTTGATGCTCGTCGTCGCGGCCATAATTCCCCACTCGGGTCCGCTCATCGTCGTGGGATCATCCGTATCAGCGATTGAACAAAAACGGCGCCGTCGTCAGCAGCGCCGACATCAAATCTTGCGCGAACTCCTGCTTGTTCTCCGCCTTGGCCAACGCCTTTTGCATGCGCTCACTTTCCGCCGCGTCGGGCAACCGGCATAACGATGCAAGAAAGACTTCCTCGATGATGCGCTTGTCGTCCGGCTTCTCCTTGAACAGCGCGGCGATGCGGCCCTCCGGCGCCGCGACCGTGCCGGACAGCGGGCCGTTGATGAGGGACAAGGCCCGCTTCATGTCCAGTTCGCTGCGGCGTTCGCAGTCGCAGACCGACTCGCGCACGGGTTGGCCGAAGTCTTTCAAGAAGGAATCGCCCGCCGAACTCGGGTCGGGCAACTGCGAGGCCCGCGTTCCCAGGGGCAGGCCGGGGAACTTGTTCCGCGTCCCGGTGGCGGCGCGCACGGTATCGAGCAATTGCTCGGCGATAAGCAAGCGTGGCCGGGCACGGCTAAAGTTCGTCAGGTCGTCGTTGTTGCTGGCGTTGGGCGTAATGCTCAGTTGGTAGACGCGCGAGTTGGCGATGGTGCGCAGCATTTGCTTGATGCTGAACTTCTTGGCGATGAAATCCGCGGTGAGGGCGTCGAGCAATTCGGGATTGCTGGGCGGGTTGCCGGCGCGGATGTCGTCCACCGGATCGATGATGCCGCGGCCGGTCATGTTGGCCCACAGGCGGTTGGCCATCGACTTGGCGAAGTACGGGTTTTCCGAGGCCGTCAGCCATTTGGCCAGCTGCTCGCGGCGCTTGCCGGGAGGGGCGTTCGCGTCGAGGCCGGCGTGCGCGAACGGGAAGCGCGGCGGCGCCGCCTGCCCCGTCTTGGGGTGCATCACCTCGCCGCCGTCGCGGCGCTCGTAGACGACTTCCTCGCCCGTGAGCAGGTCTTTCTTGATGCCGACCTGTCCGAAATAAGCGGCCAGGCTGTAGTAATCGCCCCAGGTCCAGCGCTCGAAGGGATGGTCGTGGCACTTATTGCAGTTGAAGCGGATGCCGAGGAACAAATGCGTGGTGCTTTCGACGGCTTGGCCCGGATCCCGGGCGATGCGGAAGAAAGCGCTGTTCGGCGCCTCGGCCGTGCCGCCGACGCCGGTGATGAGATCGTAGGCCATCTCGTTCCAGGGCCGGTCGGCCGCCACCTGGCGATGGATCCACTCGCGGAAAGCGTAGGTGCCCTTTTCGCCGAGATACTTGCGATTCACCTGCATCAGGTCGGCCAGGCGCAGCGTCCAGAAATCGATGAACTCGGGCCGGTCGAGCAGCTTGTCGATCGTCTCGCGGCGCTTGAGCGTCGTCTCCCGCGTGTCGGCGAGGTAGGCGCGGACCTCCTCGGGCGTCGGCGGAATGCCGAGCAAGTCGAGGTAGATACGGCGCAGGAAGTCGGCGTCGTTGCACAGCTCGGACGGCAACACCTTGATGCGTTGCAGCTTCTTGTAAACGTGGTCGTCGATATAGTTGTGCGCAGGCGGATTAGACCACTTGTAATCCGGCGCCGCCGCGATCACCGAGATAGGCACCGCCGCGAATTGACCCTCGTAGCGGATGAGGATCGCCGCGTCCCCCTTGCGCACCGGCTTGACGAAACCGGAATTGGTGACGCTCACCAGCGTATCGGCGCTGCTGCTGTAGACGGCGTCGCGCGTCACGTCTCTCGTGGTCTTGTCGGGGTAGTGGGCGACGACGACGAGTTGCTGTTCCTGTTCCAGTCCGAGCAGCAGCGGCACGGAGGGAAGGACTTCGATACGCTCGACGCGCTTCGTCGTGGCCACGTCGGAGGCGCACCCCTCGGCGATCCACTGGCGCATCACGGCGTAATACCGCGATTTCTCATTGAAGATGAACTTGCCTTCGTGCGGCACCCCCTGCGTCGGCTTGAGGAGGATGAGGCTATTGGCCGGCTCCTTGCGATCGATGCGCCGACCGGCGATGTCTTCCACGATTTGTTCGTGATCGTAGGCCGGGTCGTAGCCACGCAGGGAGAGTTTGAAGCCGTTGCGTCCCTTCTGACCGCCGTGGCAGGTGCCGGCGTTGCAGCCGGTCTTGCCGAGGACCGGCATCACGTCGCGCACGAAGCTGACGGCCGGCGGCTGCGCTTGCCCCGTTACGGTCACGGGCAATTGTGCCTGCTGGTTGCCGACGGCGATGACGAGTTCGACTTTGCCATCCTTGACGGGCTCGACGAAACCGTCCACCAGACGGGCCGCGTCGCCGTTAAGTTTAAGCGTGGCGCCGCGCGTGACATCGAGCCAATCGCCCGCCGCGGTCTTGCCGCGGACGACGAAGCGCCGGCCGTCGCGCGGATTAGTCAGCGTCAAGGAGGCCGGCTCAACCTTCAATTCGACGACGGCCGGCGCTTGGGCGCGGACGGGCAGCGGCAGCAAGGCCAACACGGCGACGAGAGACCAGCGGTAGTATCGCATCATGAAGCGCGAGCCTCGTGCGGGTCGGGGCGCCCACGGAGGGCACCGGAATAGCGGAACGATGAGGAGCGGGGAAAGGCGGCAGGTAGTCTGGGTGGGACGCGAGAATCGCGTGCCCGGTGGCCCAACAGCCGTGATGGCAGTCCTGCATTTCGTGAGGCAACATCCATTAATGCCGGACGCGGGGCGTAGTGCAAGGGGAAAAACGGAAGGAAGAACGAAAAAACTGGGGAGTCGAGCGGGAGACGGTTTCAGGCTGCCTTCCAAAAGACGGCTATGGCGAATACAAATACCGCCGCGAAACCGCAGACCGCGGCCGTCAATAGTCCAGTGATTGCCGATTCACCCGGCGGTTCGCGCAGTTCTTCGATCGACCAGGCGGACGACACCGGGCGTCCTTGGTTCACCTGAATCAGTTCGGGGCCAAGGGTCATCCCCCAACTAGTGCAGTGTCAAGGCTTGACTTTAGGGTCGCGGGGCTGAATTCTGGCGAATTCAGCTACGGGGGTCGTTGTCTGAGTAGCTGAATTCGCCAGAATTCAGACGACGTGCGGGACGCCGCTACCCTAAATCGAGGCTTTGACGCAGCACTAGGCCAATCGCCGTCACGGTCCCGGTAACGAGATATTGGCCGGCGATGCGTCCCTCCGACAAG
>JBBSES010000008.1:0-22150 GCA_038239465.1 Gemmatales bacterium | reverse complement strand
AGGATGCGTAATCGGGTTGGCAAGCAGTCCCGTGCGTAGGGGATGGCTGAACTCAGTGTAGCAGAGGGTGTGCGCCAAGGCGAGAAGGCGTCCAACTACGCAGCTGTGCGACATTAACTTCTGCAAGCTGTCGCTTGCCTGTTGCCTGCGAGTCGGTTATGCAAGAGGTGAGATGGCAATCTTTTGATTGCGCCAACCGGAACCGGACAGCGACGTGAGGACATCGGGGATCACGCCCGCCCCGGCGAGAAGGCAAGTCTTCGTGACCAAGCTCAATTCCGCAGGCCTCAGCGACCAGGGGCAGCGCCGACACAATGAAGACCGCTGGACGGCCGATCCGTCGCTCGGTTTGTACTTGGTGGCCGACGGCATGGGCGGTGCCGTCGCCGGTGAGCTAGCCGCGCAGTGGGTGGTGGACTCGCTGCCGCCCCTGCTACGGCGCCAGCTGCGCAGCCTCCGCGATCTGGCCGATCCGCGCGCCGCCGAACGTCTCCGCGAAGCTTTGCTTACGGTTAATGCCCAGGTACATGCCGAAAGTCAAAAGCATCCGTACATGGAAGGTATGGGCGCCGCCGTCGTCTGCGCTGTGGTTTGGGAAAAACAAGCGCTCATTGGCCACCTGGGCGACAGTCGCGCCTATTTGCTGCACGACGGCGCTCTGGAACAGTTGACGCGCGATCATTCCACCGTGCAAGTCTTAGTGGACCGCGGCGAGATTACCCTGGCGGAGGCGGCTACCCATGACGCCAGCGGCAAATTGACGCAATTTGTCGGCATGGGCCAGGACGCGCTGCCGATGCTGTGTCTGCGCGACGTCGCCCGCGGCGATCTGCTCTTGTTATGCAGCGACGGCTTGACCAGCACGCTTGGCGACGCAGAGATGGAAGGCATCTTGCAGCTCAAGGTGCCGCTGCCACAGCGGTGTCAACTCTTGATCGATACCGCAAAACTCTTGGGGGCCGACGACAACATCACAGTAATCGTGGTGGGCGCGTCCTAGCCGCCGCTCGTGGCTGGGTCGGATTTTTCACCACAAAGGCACAAAGAACACAGAGCAATCCAGAAAGCCAAGACCGGAGCGGTCTTCACTTTCCGCAGTCGTTCTTGGCTTTCTGGATTGCTCTGTGTTCTTTGTGCCTTTGTGGTGAACTATCCGCGTTAGGATTGCCCTTGTCTCCCCCGGGCGCGCCGGATAGCGTTGTCAACGCAGCGAACTATTCCTGATTCCGAGGAATTGCCATGCGACGGATCGCGATCATCAATCAAAAGGGCGGCGTCGGCAAGACGACCACGGCAGTGAACCTCGGCGCCGCCCTGGCGCAGTGCGGCCAGCGCGTCTGCATTCTGGACCTTGATCCGCAGGCGCACGCCACCACGCATCTCGGCGTTGAACCGGATGGCCAAGCGCCGTCCATCTATGACGTGCTGGTCAACTCGCGGCCATTGACTGAAGTGCGCCGCGCGGTTGGCGACTGGCTCTGGCTGGTTGGCTCCGACATCAACTTGGCCGCTGCCGAGGTCGAGCTGGCTGGCGTGGTCGGCCGTGAAGTGATCTTGCGCGACCAGCTTAGCCCGGAAGAAGGCCAATTCGATTTCGTGCTGATGGATTGCGCGCCCTCGCTCGGCGTGTTGACGCTCAACGCTTTGTCGGCGGCAACCGAAGTGTTCATTCCGTTGCAACCGCACTTCCTGGCACTGCACGGCTTGAGCAAGCTCTTAGAGACGACAGCCCTGGTGGCCAAGCGCATCAATCCGGTGTTGCGCGTGACCGGCATTGTTCTCTGCCTCTACGAAGCGAACGCGCGGCTCACGCAGGAAGTGGTGAAGGACCTGGAGTCCTACCTGGATAAAGGACGCGGCAGCGCGGCGCCCTGGGCGCAAGCGCGCGTTTTCGCCACGCGCATTCGCAGGAACATCAAGCTGGCCGAGTGTCCGAGCTTCGGCCAGTCGATCTTCGCCTATGCCTCGTCCTGTCACGGCGCGGAGGACTACGCCGCGCTGGCCCGCGAAGTGCTCCAGCAGGCACCGCAGGTTATCGCTACGCGCGTGGCCATCGACAGCCTGCCGTTATCGGTGGTTCGGGGTCAGTTGGCCGAAGCCGACGCGCAACTCCTGCGAACTGGCCCAGGATCACGGACCCCGCAGCCATGACGATTCGCGTGAGCATTGCCTGTCCGCAGGAAAGCGTCGAGATCGACCCCAAGCGCCTGCGCGACACAGCCCGCGCCGTGCTGGAGGGCGAAGGCATACGCGATGGCGAAATCAGCCTCGCCTTTGTGGATAACGCCACGATTCATCAGCTCAACAAGCGTTATCTCGATCATGATGAGCCAACCGACGTGCTGAGCTTCCCGCTGAGCGAGTCGGACAAGCGCCTCGCGGGTGAGCTGGTCATCGGCGCCGAGGTAGCGCGCGATCATGCCGCAGGCAGCGGCCACGACGTACAGGCCGAACTCGCGCTGTACGTCATTCACGGCCTGCTGCACTTGTGCGGGTATGACGATCACACGTCCAAAGATGCCGAGGCGATGCGCGAACGCGAGCGGCATTATCTCAAGCAGTTAAACTGGCCCGACATTGCTCCTTCCTGAAACCCGCACATGGCTGCCGAAAAAGCCCTGGCCCTCGTCCTGCGTGCCACCGACTGGAGCGAAACCAGCCGCATTGCCACGCTGTGGACGCGCGAGCTTGGCAAAGTGCGCGTGCTGGCCAAGGGCGGCCGGCGCCTCAAGTCTAACTTTGAAGTTGCTCTTGACCTGCTCACCGTTGCCAGTATAGTCCTCCTCCGCAAATCTTCCGGCGGTCTCGACCTGCTCACCGAAGCGCAGGTCATGGAGCGGTTTCCGCGCCTGCGCACCCAGCTGCCGGCGCTGTACGCGGGCTATTACATCGCGGAAATTTTGGCAGACTGGACGGAGGATTACGACCCGCACCCGACCTTGTTCGACGAAGCGTGCGCGGCGCTGCGTGACTTGGGCACGTCCGCCGAGACGACGGGACCCCGACTGGCACGTTTCGAGCTGGTGATGTTGCGTGAACTGGGATACCAGCCAGTCCTGGAAACCTGCGGCGTTTGCGGCGCCGCGGTGGATGGCCACCGGTTAGCCTTCAGCGTCGTGCTGGGAGGCGTGGTGTGTGCGGCGTGTCAGCCGGGGCAGCGGGAACGGCGTTCGCTTTCGTCGGCCGCCTGGCAGGCGCTGCGAGCGCTCAGTGAATCGGGGGAAGCGTGGCAACGCGACGGCACGGCCGCGACGCGCGGCGAGGTCCGTCAGCTGCTCGGACACTACATCACGTTCTTGATGGGTCGCCGACCGCGATTGCTGCCTTATCTGGGGAGTTGAGCGATGGACGTAGCACGGCATCCGGCGGACAGCGATCGACGAACGGCGGCGCCCTCGCGCCCGGCGCCCGGCCGGGCCGCGGCGTTGTTCATGCCGCTCGCCGCCTGCTTGCTGTCGGGCTGCTCCTGGGACGCCTTCGCCGTCTTCCGCGATGACCCATTGCCGGCGCCGCCCGTCGATGCGTTGATCTTGCGCGGCGATCGACTCGAAGCCGAGAAGGGCCAAAAGGACGAAAAGGCAGCCAAGGCGGCCGCCGATCTGGCGGGCGCCCACGAACTCTACCGCCAGGGCGACTTCGCCGGCGCGGAAACGATTTACCACCGCGTCGCCGACAATAAGAAGAACGCCGTCCACGTCGCGGAGGAGGCACGCTTCTATGAGGCCGAGTGTCTCCGCCGCGAGGAGCGTTATCCCAAAGCGGCCGACACGTATCACAAACTGCTCCTCGATTTCCCCTCGGGCACCTATCGCGCCCAGGCGTGCCAGCGCATGTTCGACATCGCCGATTACTGGCTCGAAGACACGCGCAAAGAAATGAAGGCGGCCAAGGATAAGGAAGAGGGCATATGGCTGCTGGCGACGACGAGCGTGGTGCATTGGGAGAAGTCCAAGCCGCTGATCGACGAAGAAGGCCGGGCCGTCGAGTTGCTCGAACGCATCCACTACAACGACATCACCGGGCCGCTGGCCGACAAGGCGCTGTTCCTGGCCGGCAGCGTTCGCTTCTACCGCGAGGATTACCGCGAGGCTGACCACTACTTCACGCAATTGGTCGAGCAGCACCGCAACAGTCCGGTGGCGCCGCAGGCCATCGAGTTGTGCATCATCAGCAAGCACATGGGCACGGGCGGCCCCGACTACGATGGCCGCAAGGTCGCCGAGGCTCGACAGATGATCAACACGGCGCTGGCGAACTACCCGGTGCTGGCCACGGAAAAGAAAGACTTTTTGGTGCGGCAGCTGTACAGCTGCAACGCCCAGCAGGCGGCGAAGGACTTCAACATCGCCGAGTTCTACCAGCGTACGGGCCATCCCGGTTCGGCTTACTTCTACTTCGAGATCGTCCGCCGTCGCTATCCGGGCACGCCGTTCTTCGACAAGGCGACGGCGCGGATGAACGACTTGCGCCAGGATCTGGAGAAGGAAGGGCAAGCCAATGGCGGCCCCGTGCTGCCGCCGCCCGACATGCCCGCCGGCGTCAAACCCAAGGCCGCGGACGAGACGGCCCCGGCGCCGCGTAAGGTATCGCCGACGGAAACAGCGCCAGCACCGCGCACGCTGCCGCCGGACGAAACGGCTCCGGCGCCGCGCAAGATGCCAGGACAGTAAGTTGCCTTCTTGGCGAGCGGGGGGCGTAAGCCCCCTGAGCGCGTACACTCACGGGGCTTACGCCCCCCGCTCGCCAAGAAACGTGTGAACGTCAGCGCCCGGCTCTCAGGGAGGAGAGGCCCATGTTCCATGCCGTCACGCACGGACGCCGCCTGTCGCGGATCGGTCTCGCCCTGGCCGTCGGCGTCCTCGCGCTGGCGCTGCCCGCTTGCGAGGGGGAGGGCAATTTCACCCTGCTCGGCTACACCACGGCGCCCAACTATTCGAGCAATGTCCACACGGTCCACGTGCCGATCTTCAAAAACTTGACGCTTTATCGCGGCCTCGAGTTCGACTTGACCGCCGCCCTCGTCCGCGAGATCGAGCAGACGACGCCCTTCAAGGTGGTCGGCTGCCGCGAAGGCGCCGATACCGAAATCGTCGGCAGCATCCTGACCTACACCAAGAACATGCTCAATCGCAACCAACTCAACGAGGTCCGCGAAGCCGAGATGGTCATGACCGTCTCCGTCGTCTGGAAGGACCTGCGCACGGGCGAAGTCTTGTCGCAACCCCGGCCGCGCGGCGAACCACCGCCGCCGCCGTTGCCGCCGCCCAATACTCTCGCCACGGCACCCCTTGCCGGCGGCACGCCGCCATCGTCGGTCGCCGGCCAGCCGGTGCCACCGCTGGACGAAAGCGGCCTCGCCCTGCCGGCGCCGCCGCCGCTGCCCAAGCCTATCCCCGTCATCGTGCAGTCCAACGCCAACTTCATTCCCGAAGTCGGCGGCTCCATCACCACGGCGCAAAAGTCCAACGTGGACAAGATCGCGGTGCAGATCGTGCATATGATGGAGAAGCCGTGGTAGGGGATTAGTCAATCGGTATTCTGGTTAGCGACGCTTCGAAGAAGCGTAGTCGCCAAGGCCCGACTGACGCACCGATAACTGATTAGTTCATCCACCATGCACTGGCCCCTCACCGACCGCCTATTTTCCCTCGATCGCCCCGCCGTGATGGGCATCGTCAACGTCACTCCCGATAGCTTTTCCGACGGCGGCCATTTCGCCACGACCGAGGCAGCGGTTTCTCATGCGCTGCGCTTGGTCGATGACGGCGCGGACTTGCTGGATATCGGCGGCGAATCGACGCGGCCAAACGCGGCGTTCGTGCCGGAAGCGGAAGAAATAAGGCGCGTCCTGCCCGTGGTCAAAGCGTTGGTTAACCGGGTCGCGGTGCCTCTTTCCATCGATACGAGCAAAGCGGAAGTCGCACGACGGTGTCTCGCCGCCGGCGCTCACATCGTCAACGACGTGACGGCACTGACCGGCGACCCGCGCATGATGGAAGTATGCGCGGCCAGTAAGGCGGGCATCGTCCTGATGCACATGCGCGGCACGCCGGCCACCATGCACATCGACCCGCGCTACGACGACGTGGTCGGCGAGATTGGCCGCTACCTCGAAGAGCGGTTGCACGCCCTGACCTCTCAGGGTATAGCCGCCGACCGGGTCGTTTTGGACCCCGGCATCGGCTTCGGCAAGACGCTGGAACACAACCTGGAAATTCTCGCCCGGATACCGGAACTGCGCCGCATGGGCCGACCGATCTGCCTTGGCGTCTCGCGCAAGGGGTTCATCGGCACCATCACGGGCCGGCCCCGTAACGATCGGGCGTTCGGCTCCGTGGCCGCCGTCGGGCCCGCCGTCTGGCAGGGCGCGGCGCACATCCTCCGCGTTCACGACGTGGCCGCCACGCGCGATGCCGTCCTGATGTGGTCCGCGCTGGCCCCGCATTCCCCGTCCCCTCGGGAGGGCGACCCTTGAAAGAGCGCCTGATCCAGCTCTACGAATCGGTCGATTTCCGCGACTTGGTCGAGGTCGCCATCCTCGCCCTCGCGATCTATGCTCTCTTGCGTTTCCTGGGAAAGACGCGCGGTTCCGGCGTGGTGCGCGGCCTGGCCCTCGTCGTCATCGGCATGATCCTCGTCGCGCAAGTCATCATCGCCAGCCTCGACCTCACCGAACTAGGCAAGATCCTCGACTACCTGTTGACGACCGTGGTCGTCGGTCTCCTCGTCATCTTCCAGCCGGAGTTACGCCGCGGCCTGATGGTTCTGGGCCGCTATCGCATGTTGCGCTACCTGGTGCCCGACACCGAATATCCCATCGCCGACCGCCTGGCCGACGCCGCCATCGTCCTGGCCCGCGATTGCGTCGGCGCCCTGATCGCCATTCAGCGCGAGTTGGCGTTGACCGCCTATATCGAGACCGGCGAGCGCATCGACAGCGACGTATCCGGCTCCTTGATTCGCACTATCTTCACGCCGAAGAGTCCGCTGCACGACGGGGCGCTCATCATCGTCAATGGCCGGATGGCGGCGGCGGCCTGTCAGTTGCCCCTGAGTCAACCGCCCGATGGAAGCAGCCCACACCTGGGCATGCGCCACCGCGCGGCGCTGGGGTTGAGCGAGGACACCGACGCCGTCTTGCTGGTCGTCAGCGAGGAAACCGGACGTATTTCGGTGGCCGTCGGCGGACGCCTCGAAGCGGTGCCGCGCGATCAACTGGCCCGACGCCTTACTGCCCTGCTCACGCGCCAGGGCGGCGATCAGCCGAACAGCGCGGCGACGGCCGTGCGGCCTTTGGCCCGCGCGGGTTGATATCATTCCGAACGCTTCTCCGAAGCGTCGCTAACCCGTGCCGCGGAGACGGAACCGATGGCCAACAGTCGCATGATGGATCGCCTCATTTCGGCCGGAGTCGCCGTCGTCCTCGGTTTTCTCGTCTGGCTGTATGCCCGCAGCCGCGATCAAGAAATGCTCGATAACGTGCCCATCCCGGTGCAAATCGCGCTGGCGCCGGGGCAGGCCGAGCAATACGACCTCGAAGTGACCGGCCCGGCGCAGGTCGCGGCCTCGTTCACCGGGCCGCCTTCGCGCATGCGCGAGTTGCGCGGCCTGCTGCAAAAGGGCGGCCTCAAGGTGCAAGTCACCCTCACCGTCCCGCCCGACCGTCAGCGCGAGAGCCGTTACCTCGACACCGTGCGCATCGACCCGACCGACATCCATGCGCCGCCGGGCGTTCGGCCCATCGTCGCCGAGGGACGCAATCGCGTGCCCGTCACGCTGCGCCGCCTGGTCGAAAGGCGCCTGCCCGTGCGCCTCGATTGCCCGCTCGAAGAGCGCATCGCGCAGATCGCACTTGAACCGGCGACGGTGCTGGTCCGTGGGCCGCAAGAAATCCTCGACCGCACGCGCGTGCTTGCGACACAGCCGTATATTTTGCCGGCGCGCTCGGAAGGATCGCCCCTTCAGGAATTAGTGACCACGGCCACGGCGCCGCTGGTGCAAGAACTGGAGGGGCGTCCGGTCAAGACCACACCGGCCGGGGTGAGTGCCCGCTTGACGTTGCGGCCGCGCCAGACCATCTACGAACTGCAAGACGTGCCGGTACAGTTTCTCTGCCCGGCCAATTTCGGCTATCGGCCGCAGTGGGACAACGACCGCGCCGGCAAGATTACCGTCCGCCTGCTCGGGCCGACCGGCGAGGAGCCGCCGCAAGTCGCCGCCTTCGTGGACCTGACCGATCGGAAATTCTTCGCCTCGGGCCTGTATGCGGACGAGCCGTTGCGCTTACAATTACCGAAAGATTTCACCCTGGCCCAAAACCCGCCGCGCTCCGGCCCGTTCAAGCTCGACCCCCTTCCCGCCGTGGGGGGCGACCGGCCGGTTCCGCGAGGAGTCCGCCGACCGTGAACGAAGACGACTCGCCGCCCACTCTCGACCTACCCACCTACTGCGCCGACCTCGGCCGCCGCGCGCGGATCGCCTCGCGCCAGCTAGCCGGCGCCATCGGTTCGCGCAAGAACGACTGGCTGCGTCTCGCCGCCGACAATCTCGAAAGTCACGCCAACGACATCCTCGCCGCCAATGCCCGCGACCTGGGATCGGCGTCGGCCGAACTGACCGATGCTTCCCTCGATCGCCTGCGCCTGACGCCGCAGCGCATCGGCGCCGCGGCGGAAGGACTGCGTCAGGTCGCGGCCCTTCCCGACCCCATCGGCCGTGTGCTGCACAGCGACGTGCGGCCCAATGGCTTGCACGTACAAAAAGTCGGCGTGCCGCTCGGTGTGCTCTTCTTCATCTACGAATCGCGGCCCAACGTCACCGTCGATGCCGCGGGCCTGGCCGTCAAGAGCGGCAATGCCCTCATTCTGCGCGGCGGCCGCGAAGCGCTGCAAACCAACGCCGCCCTCCACCGCGTCCTGCAAGACGCGCTGCTGGCATCGGACCTACCCGGCGATGCCCTGCAACTTGTCGCCATCCCGGATCGGGCCGTGGTCGGCCAGCTGCTGCGTCTGCATCAGTACATCGACCTGGTGATTCCGCGCGGCGGCGAGAGCCTCATTCGCCGCGTCGCCGCCGAAGCGACCATGCCGGTGCTGAAGCACTACAACGGCATCTGCCACGTCTACGTCGATGCCGGCGCCGACATGGAGATGGCCGAACGCATCATCGTCAACGCCAAGTGTCAGCGCCCCGGCGTCTGCAACGCGGCCGAGTGTTTGCTCGTCCATCAAGCCGTGGCCGGCGCGTTTCTGCCGCTCGCCGCCCGCGAA
The DNA here is from genome assembly GCA_038239465.1 of Gemmatales bacterium. Classification (GTDB taxonomy): domain Bacteria; phylum Planctomycetota; class Planctomycetia; order Gemmatales; family Gemmataceae; genus JBBSES01. Next base: position 12,881 of record JBBSES010000008.1, on the reverse strand, counting down.
CTGCGCCAGCGCGGGGTCGAACTGCGCGGCTGCCCCGCGACGCGCCGCCTCGTGTCCGACGTGACGCTGGCCACCGAGAAAGATTACGCGACCGAACACCTCGCCCTCATCCTTTCCGTGAAGGTGGTCTCTGGGTTGGGCGAAGCCATCGAACACATCCACCGCTTCGGCTCGGCGCACACCGACACCATCGTCACCAACGACCTGGAGGCGGCGCGGCGCTTTACGGCAAGCGTCGATTCGGCGGCCGTCATGGTCAACGCCAGCACGCGCTTCAACGACGGCTTCGAATTCGGCCTCGGCGCGGAGATCGGCATCAGCACGGATAAGTTCCACGCGCGCGGCCCGTGTGGTCTTCAAGAATTGACGACGTACAAGTACCTCGTCCACGGCACAGGGCAGGTGCGCGGCGGGTAAGCCACCGTTTAGCGACGCTTCGAAGAAGCGTGCCACGCCGTCACCCTGTTGCGGCCCACCCCGACGGCTGGTACAACCGAATATCCATAATTCCCGGCGACACGCTCCACGCTTTGCCAATCGAGACGCCATGCCCTCCGCGGTCTTCATCATGGGCATCGTGACCATCTTGCTCTCGGCGGCCGCCTTCTTGCTGGCCCGGCACATGTATCGGCGCCCCTATGCCCTGGAGGAACTGTCGCCCGTGTCGCGGCAGCACATCGACCTCTTTCAAGGCGGCCAGCTGAACGAAATCGCGGTCGAGAACGCCAAAGAGCGCTTCCGCGCCCTCCTCGAACGCGGCGAACTCGAAGCCGTCGAAGCCTGTATGCGGCCGGGCATTCACTATGTCGTGCAGGTGCGCGCCCTCGCCGAGATCGGCACCGATGACGCTGGCCGCATCCTCGAACGCCAGCTGGAACGACGCCTCACCGACGACCACATCGAGCAATCGTGGTACTGGATCGATCTGGCCAGCAGCCTGCGCAGCCTGAACCGCGAACAGAGCCTGCCGCACTTGCTGCGCTGCGCCGCGTCGTCTAGCGAGGTGCCGCTGGGCCAATTCTTCGCGGCCGAAACCGTCTGTTTTCTCAGCTTCGCCGGCTATCTGCGCGACCCGGACACGCCGCTGGGCCGCGCGGCGCTGCGTGTCCTGCATCGCGCGCTGGAGGGATTGCGTCACGGCGTCCAACCGCAGGTGATGGCCGAGGGACGTTTGGGCGAGGCAATCGAAAACCTGTGGGACCATCGGCCGGATATTATCGACCCCCTCGTCGTCCGCGTCTTCCTGGAAGCGGTGCGCCAGGTGCGCCGGGCACCGCACGCCGAGCATTCGTTGACGGAAGACCCATCGGAACATGAGGCGGTTCAGTGGCAGCTGTCGCGCATCGTGGCCCTCGAATTGGTCCTGGACGATTATCTTTCCGAGGCCGGCGCCTCGCTCGCCGCCACGCTGCCGGGCATCGCCGACGCCGAGCAGCGCGACGTGTTGCTCGCGCTGAACGACCTGCGCGCGGACGCGGGGGCGGCGCTGCTGCCGCTGTTGACCGAAGGCCGTTGCGCTTTTCCCGATTTGGCCGTTGAAGTGCTTACCTGGTCGCGCGACCCGCGCGTCGGCGCCGCGCTCCGCGCCTGGACGGCGCAGCGCGTGCCGATGGATCGGCGCGCCATGAAGCGGCATCGGGCCACGCCGCCGCGGCATCGCTCCATCCCGGCCAACATGCCCTATCGTTCCGTATTGCGTTCCCTGCGCGGTCATGCTTCCGACGAGACCGAGGCGTTCCTACTGCTGGCGACGCACGACTTCGACCCCACCTATCGCTGTGCCGCCGTCAGCAGTCTCGGTTGGTGGGAGCCTCTGGATCGCGGCCAGGTGCATCGCTGCCTGCATTACGGCCGGCGCGACGGCAGTCCCGAAGTACGCCAGGCCGCCCGCGCCGCTCTGGCGCGATTGGGCGAACGCCAAGCCCTGCAGTGGTTCCGGCAAGCCCTCTGCAACGAGGACGCCCAGGCGGTCCACGAAACCATTCAGGTGGTCGCTGGCGAGGGCATTACGCTCCTCTGGCCCGACCTCGACCGCCTCGCCGACGCCGACGACCACGACATCGCCCACCATGCCCGCGAAGCACTCGAACGTCTGTGCGAGGACATGGATCGCGGCAAGCGCCCTTCTTGAAACTCCCTCGACGACCTGCTCACGTTTCCCTCCGCCGACGACCGATAATACCTATATTCGTGGCCGTCCTGGAGGGCGTCATGCCTCGTTGCCTGCCTTGCCTATGCTTCGCCCTTTTCCTGGCCGTCGGCTGCCAGTCGAGCGGCAGGCACGGCGCCTATGAAGACGATCCGTTGGTGATGGACAAGAAGCCGGCGGAGGCAACGGCGGACAAGAAGCCGGCGCCCTCTCCTCTACTGGCCAGCGCCGAACCGACGCCACCGCCACTGCCCGTCAGCGCGCTGGCCAAGGGACCGCGTCTTTACCCACGGCCCATCGATCACGAGGGTCCGCGGGAACTCATGCCGAACAACGAGCGCGCACCGCTCAATGCCGTTCCCGTCGGACGTTCGCGCGAATAGAAGCGCGGGAGGACGCGAAACGTAAACAAGAGCGGAGAGATTACGGGGTGATCGTCGTAGTCATGGCGGGCGATTTCCGCAACGTCTGATAGATGACGCAGTAGCGCTTGGTCAGCTTGAGGAGCGTTTCCCGCTGCTCCGGGGTGGCGTCGGCGTCGAGGTCGAAGGTCAGCCGAATCTCTTTGAAGCCGACATCCACCTCTTTGCTGACACCGAGCGTGCCGCGAAAATCGAGGTCGCCCTCAGCGCACACCGTGCCGCCGCGCACCGGGATGTCCAGAGCGGTGGCCACCGCGCGCAGGGTGACGCCGGCGCAGCCGACCAACGCTTCGAGCAGCATGTCGCCCGTACACGCGCCCAGGCCGTCGCCCCCCGCCGCGGCATGGAGGCCGGCTTCTACCAGGGCGCGGCCCGTCTCCACCTTGCAGGTAATCGCTTCGGATCCCAACGTGCCCCGCGCCTTGAGCGTAAGCATCCCGGCCGTCGGATCGTCGCGGTACTTCTCTTTCACCGGCGCTTGCAGGGCGCGCAATTGATCGGCATTCATGGACGTTCCTTGAGAGGGGCGCTACGCGGGCGGGCCGTTCTCGGGCGCGTTCTGACGTTGCACCTCCTCCATGACCTGGCGGCGGCGGTCGTCCACGGCATGGGCCATGCCCTGGCGATCCGACTTGTAGGCGGCCGCCAATTCGTCGCTGAAGCCGGCGATCACCCAGGGGGCACGGCGGTAGACTTCTTCCAATATGTTTTCGGTCGAAGGGCCGCCGGCCGGGACTTCGAGCGATTCGCCATGCCGCGTGCAGATGACCGCCGCGTGCGTCGTGCCCGTTGGGATGCCGTTGTACGAGTGCTTCGTCACCTTCTTGTAGATCCAGAGCACGTCGGTCGTATGGACGACTTTCAGCCCATAGGTGGAAGGGCGCAGTAGCCACGACGACGTGAGTTGCAGCTTGCCGAATTGAACGCTGCCCGACGGATCGCAGGCCTCGCGGTGGATGTGTTCGGCGACCTCGACCGGCTCGCCGAATGACTTGAGCGAGGCGGCGATCGGATGGCGTTCGAGCCGTTGGCCGCGGCGCAGCGCCCTCACGATGTTCCAGACGCCAAAGGCATACAACGGCAGACCGATGCCCAGTCCGAAGAATCCGGCGACGCGGAAATTGCTCTGCGCGTCGAGCATGACCGGGACGAATTTGTCCTCCACGGGTATGCCATCCCTGCCCAGCGGCGCCTTGGCGATTTCGTCCCGCAGGTACGAGGGCATGTCGGTCAGCGAGCCGGTCACGGGCGATTTCGGCGACGCGAACGGAGGCAGTTTGATGATGAGCCATTTGTCGCTCACGACCACCGCCACGAACTGCGCGCTGACGACTTCGCTCTCGACGGCGCCCGTGCGCTTGTTCACCTTGCGCGTGACTTCTTTCTCGACCTCGAGCGGCTTTTGATCCCCGTAATCGACCGTCAGGTAATAGTCGAAGGGCACGTTGTCGCGCGACAGGGTCAGCAGCTTGTTCCGGTCCATAGGGAACGGGCCGAGCAGGAAATTGCACAGGTAGCGGCCGCACACGAGGGCCAAACCCATCAATGCCACGACGAGGGCGACGTTGGTCCAAAGCAGGTTGCGGTTGGCGCGGCGAATATGCTGAGCGACGATGGTATTGTCCACGGGCGACCCCTCGAAGGACGTGTTTCGGACTTGTTATTAGTGAAGCCCGAGACGAGTGGGAAGTCAAATGAAATGAGGTAGAGTGGACGGTGGTTGGTGGACGGTGGTTGGTGGACGGTGGTTGGTGGACGGTGGTTGGTGGACGGTGGACGGAAAATACCCAAATCAGTCCGCTTCTACTTTCAAGGAGCCAGCGTCACTCGCCGGGCCATGTCAAGCGCCCGCGGCGCCGCTCACGCATCGAGCAAGGCGCGCACCTGACGCGCCAGCGCGTCCGGGGCGAATGGCTTGTGCAGGAAGGCCGCGGAGCCGTTCATGCCCTCGTCCGGGTCGTCGATGAGGCCGGTGTAGCCCGACATGAACATCACCTTGGTGGCCGGCCGTTGAGCGCCGAGACGCCGCGCCAGATCGCGGCCATTCATGTGCGGCATCACCACATCGGTCAATAACAAATGGATCGGCCCGACGTACCCCTCCGACACGCGCAACGCCTCGACGCCGTGGCTCGCTTGCAAGACCTGATAGCCCTGACGCTGCAACACCGTGCGCGTCAGGTTGCGGACGATCTCCTCGTCCTCGACGAGCAAGATAGTCTCGGAACCCGACGCCAGCCGGCCGTGTCCCGCGGGCAGCGCGTCCGGCTTGGCGGCTTCCATCACTTGCGGAATGTAGACGCGAAACGTGGTGCCTGCCCCCGCCCCGCTCAGCACCTCGATATGGCCGCCGTTGTCGCGGACGATGCCGTGAACCGTGGCGAGGCCCAGGCCCGTTCCCTTGCCCGGCGCCTTCGTGGTGAAGAATGGCTCGAACATGTGCGCGCGGACCTCGTCGCTCATGCCGCTGCCGGTGTCGCTCACGGCGAGCATGGCGTAGGCCCCCGGCTGAACGTCGGCGTGCGCCCAGGCATACGCCTCGTCCAGTTCCACGTTGGCGGTGGCGATCGTCAAGGCGCCGCCGAGCGGCATGGCGTCGCAGGCGTTGACGACCAGATTCATCAACACTTGCTCCACCTGTCCTGGATCGATCGACACGCGCCGCAACCCCGGATGCAAACGTAACGTCAAACTCACGTCGGCGCGCAAGAGGCGCTGCAACAACTTCTCCAGGTCGGCGACGACGGTATTCAAACTCAGCACTCGCGCCGCCACGGGTTGCTGCCGGCCATAGGCCAAAAGCTGACGCGACAGCGCGGCGCCGCGCTCGGACGCCTTGCGAATCTCCTCCGCGTGGCGCACCAACGGGTTGGCGTCGTCGCCGCCGTCGAGCAAGATCAACTCGCTATAGCCGGTGATGGCGGTCAGCACGTTATTGAAATCGTGGGCGACGCCGCTGGCGAGCCGGCCCACCGCTTCCAACTTTTGCGCCTGGCGGAACTGTTCTTCCAGGCGACGGCGGTCGGCGCGAAAGCATTGCTCCATTCGCCGCATGCGCAGCAAGAGGCGCACCGTGCTCAGCAACTCGGCGGGGCGAACGGGAATCGTTAGCTGACCGTCGGCCGCGGGGTCGTCGCTATTCTCTTCGGAGAGAAGAAGCAACGGAATGTCGACGGTGGCCAAGCATCGCTTGAAAAGGAGGGACAAGAGGTTCCCGGCGGCGTCGCGCGTCTCGGCCCGGAGGAGAATTAAATCGACCCCCTCGGCGGCGGCGATGGCGTCGGCGCTCTCGACAGCGCGCACCTGCCAATCGGCCGCGCGCAGCATCTGAGCGACGGCGGCACGGTCACGAACGTCATCGTCAACGAGAAGGATATGCGTGGGGGTTGGCTGGGGCATGGCACAGCGCCTCCTTCCTGGCGCGCTTGGAGAGTATTGCCACTGCTTTAGCCTAATCGGGCGCGGGCGGGGAGGGAAGGGGACGGGGCGGCGATTAGTCACACAGGCCGGCCCCAGCGGGTAAGACAAAACCGGTCAGTAAGAAGGCGGCAGAAAAATGAACTGAGACCGATTTCTTCACCCCGCTGTAGCGGCGCATCAACTGGTGCAGAGCGAATGGAAGCGGACCTCGCCGCGTACCTTGCGCAGCGTCACGCCGACCAAAAGACGCCACAATTGGGAAGAGCTGTCGATCGAGAATTGGCCTTCGAGGCAGCGACGAAAAAATGTGCGGAATACCGACTGAACGACGTCGTCGCCGTCCAGGCGCCCGGCCATTTTGCGGCCAAGGTATTGTTCGGCGAGCCGGGAGAGCTTGGCCGAATAGAGCGTGAACAGTTTCTCCGCCGCTTGCGGTTCACCCTCGCGGAGGCGCAAGACCAACTCAGCGGATGAAGGGGCCTCGTTCATCGGGCGTCCCGCCGGAGCAACCAAGGTGATTGCGGTAATGAAAGCCGAATGGGCGGCTATTGTCAACGTATTTATAATTTTATGGTTCGGCAATGAGGCGCGCCCGCCGTGGAACCTTCGATAGGAAAATTATTGTCGGTTCATTTTTCTCCGATGTTTATCCATTGACAATTGCAAGATGCAATGGATGGCGTGGTTAATTAACGGGGCGGCGATTAATCACGCAGGTCGGGCCGAGCGGGAAAAATGAACTGACCCCAGTTTCACCCACCAGTTTCACCCCACTGACCCCAGTTTCACCTCGGCCACGAGTCCCGCGAGAGAAAATTGGGAGAGAAAATTGGTGTCAGTTCAATTAGGCTAAGGGTATTCGCAAACCACCGGCCTTTTTCGTTGACGCCACGCACCCGCCTTCCCTATCCTAAAGAAACGAATCTCCCACCCGCCGCTGCCGCTTCGAGAATCCCACCCATGATGCCCTATGCCGCTCTCTCCGGCTGGCGTGGCCAAACCTTGTTCGGGATTGCTCTACTCACCCTGACCGTCGGGGGAGCGATCCTCGCCGCCGACGCCGTCGATGCCGACCACGCCGTCAAGATGGCCAAGGGGCGGGAGCTATTCAAGGCCCACGTGCGGCCGTTGCTCGTCAAGAAATGCCTGCGCTGCCACGGCGGCGAGGAGACCGAAGGCGGCTTCGACCTGACCGACCGCGACGCCCTGCTGCGCGGCGGCGATATCGGCCCGGCCATCATCAGCGGCAACGGCAAGGATAGCTTGCTCTATAAACTCATTACCCACGCCAAGAAGCCGGTCATGCCGCAAGGCAGCGGCAAACTGGCCGACGACGCCATCGCCCACGTCGCCGCCTGGATCGACCTCGGCGCTCCCTACGGCGAGCCGCTGATCGCCACCAAGAAAGGACCAGCCTGGACGGAGAAAGTAGTCGCGAAGGAGGCGCGGCAATTCTGGTCATTTGCGCCGCTCAAGCGCGTGGAGCCGCCGCAATTGAAGGACGACACCAAGGCACGCAACGCCATCGACCGCTTCCTGCTGGCCAAGCTCGAAGCGGCCGGCATCGCGCCCAACGCATCGGTCGGCAAGCGGCAGCTGATCCGTCGGGCGTATCTCGGCATCGTCGGTTTGCCGCCGTCGCCAGAGGGCGTAGAAGCGTTCCTCAACGACGACGGGCCGGAGGCTTATGACAGGCTCGTGGAGCGCCTGCTCGCTTCGCCCCATTACGGCGAGCGCTGGGGCCGGCACTGGCTCGACCTGGCCCGCTTCGCCGAGAGCCACGGCTTCGAACACGATACCGACCGGCCCACGGCGTATCACTACCGTGATTTCGTCGTGCAGGCGCTGAACGACGACCTGCCCTACAACACCTTCGTCAAGTGGCAGCTGGCGGGCGACGAGTACGAGCCGACCAACCCGCGCGCCCTGATGGCCACCGGCTTCCTGGCGGCCGGCGTTCACAGCACGCAGATCACGAAGCGAGAAGCCGAAAAGCATCGCTACGACGAGATGGACGACATGGCCTCCACCACTGGCACCGCCTTTCTCGGCCTGACCGTCGGCTGCGCCCGCTGCCACGATCACAAGTTCGACCCCATCCCGCAGCGCGACTATTATCGCTTCCTGTCCACGTTCACCACGACCGTGCGCAGCGACATGGAGTTGAACCTCGATCCCGCCGGGTACGCCAAGCTGCGGGCCGCGTTCGATAAGGAACATGCCCCCTTCGCGGCGGAGGTCAAGAAGTATGAGGCCGAGGAGTTGCCCGCGAAGTTCGCCGCCTGGGAGAAGACGGCGAATCTCGAGCGGTTTCCGTGGAGCATCCTCGATATCACCACGAGCAAGGGGACCGAGGGGACGACGTTCGCCAAGCAGGACGATGGCTCGTTGGTGGCAAAGGGCAACAACGTCCTCCTCGATACCTACACGTTCACGGCATCCACCGACTCGACCGGCATCACCGCCATTCGGCTGGAGGCGTTGGCCGATGCGTCGCTGGTGAAGGGCGGGCCGGGCCGGGCGGCGAATGGCAACTTCGCGCTGTCCGATTTCCAGGTGACGGCCAAGGGTAAGGCCGACGCCAAGCCGATCAAGCTGACGCTCAAGAACGCGCGGGCGACGTTCGAGCAGAAGGGATTGCCCATCGCCGCGGCCATCGACGCCGACGAGAAATCGGCCTGGGCCGTCGATCCCGAGTTCGGCAAGGATCACGCCGCCGTCTTCGAGGTGGAGACGCCGTTCGGCGACGAGAAGGGGGTTTTGCTCACGTTCACGTTGCGTTTCCGGCACAGTCCCGGTCACGCCATCGGCCGGCCGCGCCTATCTGTGACGACCGCGAAAGACGTGGTGGACCTGAAGGCGGACGCCGTTCCGCAAGGCATCGTGCCGTTGCTCAAGATGGCGGCCGACAAGCGTGACGCCGGGCAAACGGCGGCGCTTTTGCAATGGTATCGCACCCTCGACCCGGACTGGCGCAAGGTGAACGCGCATGCTGTGGAACATGCCCTCAAGGCGCCGCGGCCGCCGCTCGTCAAGGCGCTGGTGTGCAGCGAAGGAGTGCCGCCGCTACGCCTGCACTCGCAGGGGGCCGACTTTCTCAACGAGACGAATTTCCTGCATCGCGGCGATCCCGATCAGAAAGTCGGCACGGCCACGCAGAACTTCCTACAAGTGCTGATGCCTGGCCCCGAGGAAGCGCAACGCTGGCAGTCGCCACCGCCGGCCGGTTGGCGGACCTCCTATCGTCGCCGGGCGTTGGCGGAATGGATGACCGACCACGAACAGGGCGCCGGCCATCTGTTGGCGCGCGTCATCGTCAATCGCCTGTGGCAGCACCACATGGGTCGAGGCATCGTCGCCACGCCCAGCGACTTCGGCACGCGCGGCGACAAGCCGACGCACCCCGAATTGCTCGACTGGCTGGCCAGCGAGTTGATCCGCGAGGGCTGGCGTCTGAAGCCTATCCACAAACTCATCGTCACCAGCGCCGCCTATCGCCAGAGCGCCGACGCGGACCCGGCCAAGATGAAGGTAGATAGCGACAATGCTCTCTTGTGGCGTCGGCCCTCGCGCCGCCTGGAGGCCGAGGTCATCCGCGACTCCCTGCTGTCCGTCAGCGGCGCGCTCGATGCGCGCATTTACGGCCCCGGCACGCTCGACGAGGGCATGAAACGGCGCAGCATTTATTTCACCGTCAAGCGCAGCAAGCTCATCACCATGATGGCCGTCTTCGACGCGCCGGAAGCGCTCGGCGGCGTGTCGCAACGGCCGACAAGTACCGTGGCGCCGCAAGCGCTTTTGCTGATGAACAATCCCCACGTGCGCGGCTACGCGCGGAGCATGGCCCAACACCTGGCGCCGGACGCGAAGAAGAGCATGGACGACGCCGTAAAGGCGGGATATCTTCGCGCCCTCGGCCGACCCGCCACGGCGACGGAACAGGCCGATTCGGTGGCCTTCGTCAAGGGGCAGATGGATTCTTACCAGAAGGCAGGTAAGGCGGAGGGCCAAGAGTTGGCCTTGGCCGATTTCTGCCAGGTGCTGTTCTGCTTGAATGAGTTCGTGTACGTCGAGTAGGCCGAGGCCGGGAAATTAGTGCTGCAAGACGCAGGCGCGCCAGTGACGCGGCTGGCACTGCTTGTAGCGCATTAGGATCGCCGTGGAATACGCTTCGCCGGTTTCGACGGCGGAGGGCGTCGTTTCGCCTCGGCCGCGCGCGAGCCATACCGATCCGAAGGCAACGGTCCCGGCGGTGATCAGGATCAAGGTCCGCTTCATATTCAACCTCCATGTCGTCGCGATGCACCGGCCACGTCATGCGGCCGCTTGAGGGGAAGGCCACTTCTCCAGGCAACTCCGGTGCCGAGGGTTTACACCTCTTCGGGCGGTGCTTGCCCAAGGAGCGACAGACCCACGGCTTACGTTTTCTCTCACCGATGCAGCGGCGAGTACCGCGGAGCATCGGCCGGGCGAAAGTTACATAGGGCCTTTCCACGATCTGCAATGCGCGTTTGCCCATTCTATTGGCGCGGGCTGTATGCTGGCGAATTTAGACGCCGCGACTCCGTCCGGCAGAGAACTTCCTTACACCTTGCCAAACGCCGTAGGCTTTCTCTCCCTTGCCGGGTATGATGAAGGGATGGTAGCCCTTTCCCCCTCCGCTGGTCCGACGATTACTTTCTGGGGCGCCGCCCGCACGGTCACGGGCACGATGCACCTGATCGAAGCCGGCGGCGAACAAGTCTTGCTCGATTGCGGCCTCTATCTCGAGCGCCGCGGCGAGGGACGGCTGCGCAATCGCACATTCCCCTTCGACCCGTATCGCGTCAAGGCCGTGGTCCTGAGCCACGCTCATATCGACCACTGCGGCAACTTGCCCAATCTGGTGCGCCAGGGGTTTCGCGGTCCCATCTACTGCACGCCGCCGACGCGCGACCTGCTGACGCTCATGCTGGCCGACAGCGCCCGCATCCAGGAAAGCGACGCCCTGCACGCCAACATGGGACGGCAGCAGGACGAACCGTGGGTCGAAGCGCTGTACGGCAAGGCGGACGTGCAGCGGACGCTCGATCTGGTGGAAGTGGTCCCCTACGGCCACACGCAGGCCATCAACGACAGCATCGACTTCCGCCTGGTGGACGCGGGCCACGTTCTCGGGTCGGCTATGGTAGCCGTGCGGATCGCCTGGGGCGGCCGCGAATGCTCCCTCACCTTCACTGGCGACGTGGGCCGGCCGGGGATGCCGCTGCTGTGCGACCCCAGCCCCGTGCCGCCCGCCGACGTGGTGGTCTGCGAAAGCACCTACGGCGGCCAACGGCACGAACCCGTCGAGCGCATGGCCGAGGCGTTGCGCGTCACGGTCGCGCAGACGCTGGCGCGCGGCGGTAAGGTATTGGTGCCCGCGTTTAGCCTGGGCCGGTCGCAAACGGTCGTCCACTTCCTGCAACGGATGATGAGCCAGAACCGCCTGCCGTCGGCGCCGATCTTCGTCGATAGTCCATTGGCCGCCGACATCGCGCAACTCTATCGCCAGCATCCCGATTACCTGTCTGCCGAGACGGTGCGCCAGCTAGGGGAAAGCGCAAACTTCCTCGAAGCGCCGCAATTGCACTACGCGCGCACGCTCGAAGAGAGCAAGCAGCTGAATGCCTTCCGCGACCCGTGCATCATCGTGGCGTCGAGCGGCATGTGCGAGGGCGGCCGCGTGCTGCACCATCTGAAGCACTCGATTGACGACCCGCGCTGCAGCATCGTCCTGGTGAGCTACCAGGCGCCGGATAGCCTCGGCTATCGCTTGCTGGAGCGCAAACCGACGGTGCGCTTCATGGGCCGCGACTGGAACAAGTGGGCCGATATCGTCGTCCTCAAAGGCTTCTCCGGCCATGCCGATCAAGACGGCCTGGTCAGCGCGTTGGCCCCGCTCTCGGGCCGGGCGCGCAAGGTTCGCCTGGTCCACGGCGAGCCGGAGGCGGCGGATAGCGTGGCCAAAGAACTGCGCGCGACCGGCTTCGCCGATGTCGGCGTGGCGGAACCGGGCGAGTCACTCGATTTGATGGTTTGATCGAAGCCGCTCGGGGCGCTTACGCAACCCCGCTCGCCTATAACGTCACCCATTTTCCGTCGCGCGCCGACTCCAAAATACCATCCAACACCAGCTGCGTTCGATAGGCGTCCCGGAAGTCGGGTTGCGCCGGCGTGTCCTTGGCCAAGCCCTCCAAGAAGTCGGCCACCTGATGTACGAAGCTGCTTTCGTAGCCGATGGCCAATCCCGGCACCCACCACTTGCCCATGTACGGATGGTCGCCGTCCGTCACATGCACCGAATGCCAGCCGCGGACGATGCCCTGATCGCGGTAATCGAAGAACTGCAAGCGATGCAGGTCGTGCAGGTCCCAGAAGATCGAGGCGTTCTCGCCGTTGATCTCCAGGGTATAGAGCGCCTTATGGCCACGGGCGTAGCGCGTCGATTCGAAGGTCGCCAACGAGCCATTGCGAAACCGGCCCATGAAGGTGCAGGCGTCGTCGATGCCGACCTTTTCCACCTTGCCCGTCAGGTTGTGCTTGCGTTCCTTGATGAACGTCTCGGTCATGGCGCTGAGTTGCGACAGCGGGCCATTGAGCCAGAGCGCCGTGTCGATACAGTGGGCGAGCAGGTCGCCGCTGACGCCGCTGCCAGCCGCTGCTACATCCAGGCGCCAGAGGGCGGCCCCGCCTTGCGGCAGGTCGGCGCTGATGGTCCAGTCTTGCAGGAACTTGGCGCGGTAGTGGAAGATGCGCCCGAGCCGGCCCTCGTCGATGAGTTGCTTGGCCAACGTGACGGCCGGGATGCGCCGGTAGTTGTACCAGACCATGTTCGGCACCTTGGCCTTCTCGACGGCTTCCACCATCTT
>JBBSES010000007.1:0-22323 GCA_038239465.1 Gemmatales bacterium | reverse complement strand
TCAAGGCAACGGCACGTCCTTGAGGGTAAATGGCACCTCTAGATTGACAAGACGAGTGCCGACGTATTCCAGCGCGGCGGCCTCACCCATGTTGGCCTGCGGCGCGAAGACCAGCGTTTGCGTGACGCTGACCACGTTGTTCATGATGCGCATATTGCTGCCGGTGCCGACGAGGGCGAACTTGTTGCCCTTGGCGTCGGTCAGCTGGAAGGTGTTCTGGTCGTTGCCACCGATGAAGACGACGTTGCCGGCCGCGCGACCCCCTTGAATCTGCACCTGCATCTGGGGGAAGGGCACGGGGAGCGGGGCGATGGGGGGCACGGGCTGGATCGGGGCGATGGGCATGACGGGCGGGGCGGGAATAACGCGGATGCGGCGGCCGACCCGCACCGGCTGCTCTTCGCCGGGCGGCGCCTCGACCTCGACTTGCACCCGCACTTGTCCGTTGGCTTCCTTGCTGACGCCGACGACCGTTAGTTTGCCGCCGTTCTTGCCCTCGGCGTTCTTGCCCTCGGCTTTCAGGATGTCGTCGATGGTGACGAGCGCCTCGGGGGCCGAGCGTACTTGCAGGGTGACGAAGCCGTTCAGTTCCACCAGCGACTTGGCCGGCTTGTCTCCGCTCTTGAACTGAGCGAGACGGACTGTCACGCCAGGCGAAGGCCCCACGTAGGCCGGCATACCATTGCGGTTGAAGACCTCTCCTTGATTGGGCTGCGGTTCGCTCGATTCGATGGGAGCGAGCGTTTGTCCCTGGTCGTCCCGCGCCTTGCCGACGCGAAGGGAAATCGGTTTCTCCAGCACGACGCGCGGCTCCAGCGCAACCTCCAGGGCGAGGGAGACGACGCCGTCGGCAAGATGGGCCGATCCCATTTTGGCGGTGCGGATCCGGACGGCCCCGGCGAACGAGGTGGGCGTGGCCGAGCGCGGCGCGGCACGCAATAGGATGGATATCGGTCCCGTCGCGGGCAGCCCCTGTTTAATGAGCCTCGGATCGGCATAGGGTTCCATCGCATCGACCACGTCGGCCTTTTGACACAATTGGTCGAGCGCCTGCCAAAACGTCGTCGCCCCGGTGTCGAGCGTGACGGAGCGGGCAGCCAGCTTACGGGCGTCGCCGTCGATGCGAACGTCGTATCCCGATTGCTTGGCGAGATCGGCCACTACGTCGGCCAACGGTTTGGCCTTGCAGTCGATGCGTACCGTCTTCGCCGCCAGATAGCGGGCGGTCTCTAGCCGGCGTTCGATCTTGGTCACCAGGTCCGCGGCGCGGCGGCGCGCTTCGGCGTCTTCTCCTTTGGCGGCTTTACGCAGGGCGTCGAGCGCGGGAGCGCCGAGTTCGTCCAATGCCTTGGCGGCGGCCTCGCGGTCGGCGAACTTCATGCTGCCCAGCTGGTCGATAAGTTTGGTTACGTCGGGCGCGTCGGCAGCCGCGAGGTGCAAACCTCCGATAAGGAGCGCGAGGCTCAGGAGACCCAGGACGAAAACTCGCGGTCGCGCCATGGTCGTCGCTCCTTGGGAGGGGAAATAGAAGGCGTGGACTGGAAGAGAGAATATCAGAACGGGGAAAGCGTTGCCACTCTTTGGCGGATATAAGTCTGGCGGAATCGGGTAGGTTAGACCAATGATCTCAATACATCGCGGGAAGCGTTCCGTTCCGCCCGCGACCGAAACACGACTGTTCGATCCCTTCGGGTCTCGTGTTGCCTCCTGACGGTCGGAGTCAAGCGAGATTCGGCAGGTCAGTCGGGTAGCCGAGCAGTTGGCGATACAAGGTAGGATCGTACCGATCCGCCAGGGCGATGATGCTGATCCACAGGAGCCGATATTCCGTGTATTCCGGCCCATCGAGGCCGAGTACGCGAACCAGCCTCCGGGCCGCGTCTGTCCTCGTTGCAATCGTGCCGTCCTCGTTCACCCATACATTGCTGGCTATGAGTACGTTTTCCGGATTCGGTATCCGCCGCGCGCCTTTGCCCGCGTTGCAGGCCGTGCAAGTATAAAGCAGGTTGTCGTAGGCAAGGGCTTCCTCGGGACGGAGCGCCTGAGGTAGAAAATGGTCCAGGTCAAAGACGCCACGCAGCTTGCCCCACTGCTCGCGTTGAAGACAGTAAGCACTCCGAAAGCGGAATTCGTCGCGGAGCTAGGGGCGAAAGCTCTCAATGCCGGCATATCCTTGCGGGCCATGCAACCGCTGGTGAGCGATGGGTGGATACGTGAAGGGAAACATGAGCTACGGATGACTCGCCGCACGCCTCGCCGTGGCAAGGAGTTCCTGGTGCAGTCGCCGCGCGTCGTCGAGTGGTAGCGGCGACACTTCGCGGCGGTAGCGGAGCATTTCAGCTTGCAATCGTTCTAGTTCCGACGCTTCGGCCGGCGTCAGCTTGTCGTCAATCTCTCGGTCGATGAGATCGCAGCGACGCTGGTTTTTCGCTTCCGTCCAAGGAACCGACGATTCATCATCGGTGGGCGTTACGCTCGCGGCCGGCAACACGCGGACGATGGCCTGGCCGCCCAGTTCGAGAATCGAGCCACGCGGGTCGGTAGGCAGCGATAGAAAGAACCCCTTGATGGCGTCATCCTGGTCGTCCAGGGAGATGTGAATCACGTTCTGATCCTTTCATAGAAGGTGTCGATTCCCACTCCTCGAAGATACCAATAAATCGCTACCGTTTCGGCACTGGACCTTCAGGATTGAAGCGAAATGGCGATAAGCTACAAAAACGGCCCACGGGTCGTCACCCGTGGGCCAAAATTCGGCGCCGCTACGATCACGCCAGCAACTTGTCGATGACCTTGCCTTCGCGGAATAGAGAGACGGGCCGGCCGGTCGGCGTTTGCAGTTCGTGCATGGGGTCGATGCCGAGGCCGCGGAAGAGGGTCGCCGAAAGGTCGTCCGGGGTGCAAGGCTCGGCGGCGGGGGCCATGCCCTGGGCGTCGGTGGCGCCGTGGACGTAGCCGCGCTTGAAGCCGCCGCCCGCCAGCACGACGGCCATCGAGCGCGCCCAGTGGTCGCGGCCCGCGCGGGGATTGATCTTGGGCGTGCGGTTGAACTCGCCGGCGCAGTAGACGATGGTGCTGTCCAACATGCCCTGGTCGCTCAAATCTTGGATGAGCGCCGCCAGGGTCTGGTCGAGCTGCGGCAGCAGGCGACTCTTCAGCGCGGTGAAGTTGCCGGCGTGGGTGTCCCAGCCGCCGAGGCTGATGGTGACGAAGCGGACGCCGGCCTGCACCAGACGGCGGGCGGCGAGGGCGCCCTGCCCGAACGGGTTGGCGCCGTAGCTGTCGCGAACCGCCTGCTTTTCCTTGTCGAGGTCGAACGCCTTCTTGGTCTTGTCGGAGCGAAGGATTTCCAGGGCTTGCTTGTGGAAGGTGTCAAGGCCGTCCGCGATGTCGGACGCTTTATCGAGGCCATCGAAGCCGTTGTCGAAGCCGCGCAGCAGCTTGTCGCGGTTTTCCAGTTCTTCGAGCGTGAAGCCGGTCGGCAGCGTGATGCCGCGGACGCGCAGGCCGGCGGCGCCCTTGCCCTTGCCGTCGCCGGGGGAGCCTTCGACGCCGAACGGATTGAAGGCGGTGCCGAGATAGCCGGCGTTGCCGACGGTGCCGTTGCGCAGGTCGCTGAAGGTGACGTAGGGAGGCACTCCCGCCTCGGCCGGCAGCAGCTTGGTCGTCAGCGAGCCGAACGCCGGGTATTGCAGGGCGGCCGTCGGCTTGTTGCCGGTCGTCATCCAAACCGAGCCGGGGCCGTGGTTCGGAATGGTGTGCGCCAGCGAGCGGACGATGGTGGTCTTGTCGGTCAGCTGGGCCATCTTTGGCAGATGTTCGCCGATGCGGACGCCTTCGAGTTTGGTGTCGATCGGCTTGAATTCGCCGCGGATGCCTTCGGGGGCCTCGGGCTTGAGATCCCACATGTCGATGGTCGCGGGGCCGCCGGCCAGCCAGACCATGATGACGGAGGTGGCCTTCTTGGTGATTTCTTGTCCCGCTTCCTTGGCGCGCGCTTCGAGGCGCAGCACGTTCGGCAGGTTGAGGCCGAACAGCCCCGCGGCGCCGATCTTGAGGAAGTCGCGGCGATGGAAGCCCTGGCAGTCGCTTGGCATGGGTGGGTCCTCTCGCGTTTCGTTTCGTTTACGTTTCGCGATTAATGATTGAGAATGAACTCCCGCGTATTGATGAGCGCCCACAGCGTATCGGTGAACGCGGCGGCGCGGTCCTTCTGATCCTTGCGATACTCGGCGAAGTGCTTGCGCTCGGCGTCGGAGGGCAAGCGCGTCAAGGTGGAGAGGAACAGTTCGTCGAGCAGTTCGTCATCGGTCTTGTCGGTCTTGAGCAGCTTTTGCAGCCGGCCCTCGGGCGCCTTGAACTTGGCGAGCAGGATCGGATCGGTCATGGTGTAGAGCTTTTGCGGCAGCGCGGGGTCCATGGCCCGTTCGCAGTCGCAGGCGGCGGTGCGCGGCGGCCGGCCGAAGACGCGCAGCACGTGCATGACCGACGGGTTTTGCAGACGGCTGGCCCCGAGTTCGATGGCCCGGCAATCCGGCGGCGCCTCGGGGCCGAACTTCTCGCCGACGCCCAGGGCCGAATTGAGGGTATCGACCACGATCTCGGCCATCATCGGCCGCACGAAGCTCCGCGAGAAGTTATTGGTGTCCAGCGCGTTGGTCGCGTTCGGCTTGTGCGACAGCTGATACGTGCGCGAATTCAGGATCGTCCGCTCGATGTGGCGAATGTCGTACTTCTTCTCGATGAAGTCGCGGGCCAGGGCGTCGAGCAGTGCCGGATTGGAAGGCGGGTTGGCCTGGGCGAAATCGTCGATCGGGTTGACGATGCCGATGCCGTGGTAATGGCCCCAGACGCGATTGACAAAGCTGCGGGCAAAGAACGGGTTATCGGGCGACCGCATCCACTCGAAGAGGGCGACGCGTGGATCGACACCGGCTTCCAGCTTGATTTCGGGGCCGCCAAGCGCCTTAGGGGTGAGCGAGGCATCGGTATCGGGGTGGCGCAGCAGTCCCTTGTTGACCGGCCCATTGAAGACTTCGCGGACGGCGACCAGGCCGCGCGGATTCGGCGCCTTGGGGTTGACCTTGCGGGCGGCGTTCTCCTCGTCGATGACCTTCTTGGCCTCGGGGGAGACGCCGAAATTCACTTGCGCGAAGAGGTTGGCATAGGCGCGATACTCGGCCTGCGTCCAGCGGTCCACCGGATGCTTGTGGCACTGGGCGCATTCGAGGCGGATGCCGAGAAACGCCGCCGCGGTCTTTTCACCCCATTGCTCGATGGGGATCGGGGCTTGTCGCCGCCAGAAAAGGTCGAGACTCTTGCGCTCGGCGTAGGGGGAGGTGAATCCCTGCTGGGCGGCCTCGTCGATGGTCTTGACCTGGGCGATCCAGTCCTCGGGCGTTTGTCCGTCGCGGCTGGTGGCGCAGAGGACGCCGTGGACGATTTCGTCGTAGGCCATGTTGTCGGCCACGCGCTTGCGGAACCAATCATGCCACATCTGGCTGCGCTTCGGCTTCAACGGCACGGGCAGTTCGAGCAGGTCGGTATTGTTGCCGGTGATGTCGCAAAACTTGGTGGCCCACAAGGCGGCGTGCATCGGATGGGCGAGGAGTTCGTCGATCTTCTTGGCGCGCTTGTCGGCGCTCGGGTCGGCCACGAAGGCGCGGACTTCATCGGGCGTCGGCAGGCAGCCGATGGTGTCGAGCGTGACGCGGCGCAGGAATTCGTGGTCGGTACTCAACTCCGAGGGCACGATGTTGAGCCGTTTCAGCTTGGCCTGCACTTCGCGGTCGATGAAGTTGACTTGCGCCACGTCGGGATAGACGAAGCCTTCTTTCGCCGTCATGGGGACGAGGACGCGCACCGGCAGGACGGTGCCGCGATAGGCGACGACGACGGCGGTGTCGCCCGCGCGCAGCGCCTTGACCTCGCCCAGCGGCGTGACCTCGGCGATGGCGTCGTTGTTGACGCGGAAGTCGCACAGGGCCGTAATGTCGGCCTCGCTATCGTCGGCGAAGCTGGCTAGCACTTTCAGCGGCGCCGTTTCGCCCGCCTTCTTGAACGCCTGTTCGGTGGGCGTGACGCGGATAGCTTTCACTTCGCCGCTGCCCTTGTTCCAGGCATGGCCGGCGACGATCCATTCGCGGAACAGTTGATATTGCCAGGAGCCGACCCCGAAGCGCTTACCGCCGCCATGCTCGACCTGCCCGGTGGCTTTCTGCAGGAGTAAGCTTTTATCGGGATCGACGGCGTTGAGGCGCCGACCGAGGGCGTCGCGCGTCAGGGCGGCGAAATCCTTCTCGGGATCGTAGCCGAACAGCGACAGGCGAAAGCCGCCCTTGCCCTGGAAGGAGCCGTGGCAGGCGCCGGCGTTACACCCCGCGCGGCCGAACAAGCCCATGATGTGCCGCTCGAAATCTACCTTCTCGACGGTGTTGTCGCCCGGCAACACCACTGCGGCACGCGCGGGAGAGGCGGACGCGAGACCGAGCAACGCCGCCAAGCCGGGAACGACGAAACGAAGCGAGGCATTCATGCGGAAATCTCCGAGGAGGGGCGAAGCTCGGCATCAGGCGGGAAGGCAAGCAGGCGGCAGGGGAACGGGGCAGCGAATGAGGCTTGCGCAAATATAGGATATAAACCCGGAACTTTGGGCGAAGTTCCGCGTCCAAGGAGAATTTTGTGGGGGGAGCCGTCGGGGCGATGTACAAAAGATACGGTGATTCGCGGGATTGGGGGTAGTTCCGTAACCCCGAGCGCCACGACGGCATCTAAAAAACAAAAAGCGCGACGGCGAGCGGGGTCGCGTAAGTGCCCCGAGTAATGCCATGACATACCGCAACGGAGCGAAAACCCATGCTCAGATCATGCTGGTTAGGGATCGTCGTCGTGGGACTGATCGGCTGCGGCACATCCGAGGAAGCGCTCAAGGAAAGCGCCGCTTCCCCGAAGCCGGCAACCAAAGCGGAGGGCATTCCCGTGGCACCGGAGTCGGCCTGGACCTGGGGTTATTTCTTCACCGGCACCGACAAGGCGGCCGTGAGCAAACGCTTCGCCGAGCGCAAGCACGCGGTCAATACCTATCGCGTCGATAAGGTCGTCCCCGTCACCGGCGAACCGGGGATTAAGCTGGCCGCCGGCGATTCGTTCCTGCGCGCGGAAAGCGCCGTTCGCCTGCCGGCCGTCGAGGGCGACAAGGCAGCAAGTCCCTTCATGTTCGGCGTGCCGCAGCATCTGGAGTACACGACCAAACCCCAGCGCGACGACTTGAACAAGCGCTCGCGCGCCGAGTTGCCCGCCGGCAAAGAGACGATAACGGTCGTTATCCCCATCCGCAAGTCGGCCGCCTGGTGGGCGCTGCCGACCGACGAGCGCAACGCCTACTTCCAGAAGATGGCGGACAAGAAGGGGCACACCGCCATCGGCGCCGACTACGTTGATCGCATTTACCGCAAGCTCTACCACACTCGCTACGCCGTGGAGACGCGCGACCACGATTTCATCACCTACTTCGAGTTCGACCGCAAGCACGAGGCCGACTTCAAGAGTTTGTTGAAGGCGCTGCGCGACCCGGAGCAAAACCCGGAATGGAAGTACGTGGACCGCGAGTATGAGATTTGGCTGACGAAGGTGGAGTAGTCGAGCGTGGAGGGCTTACGATGTTCGAGAAGATACCCGCGACGCGCGAAACCCGCTGGCTGTGACGGGAGAGTGTCTCATCGGAGTCTGGGGGTCGGACATCTTCGCCAATGACAGGGCCGCGGACTACGTTCACAAGCTGGTCGATCAAATGATCGAGCAAGTGGAACGCACCGTCGCCAGCCCGCGCGGCATGGTGCTGGACGAACGGGAAAGCACGCGAATGATGTGCGACATCGAGTTGATGTGGCTGATCGGCCAACATGCCCGGCTATCGATGCACGAGTCCGCGAAGGTGGAAAGGTGGAAAGCCAGGAATCTCCCGGTGTGGGACGCCTACTTCGACGCCCCCTTGATGCAGCGGCACCTGAAGCCGGGCGTCAAGGAGGAACATCGCGCCGCGGTCGTGGCCTGCTTCGACCAACTCATCGCGTTGTGTCGAAGTCAAGAGCGGTAGTGCCGAATATTTACTGCTGTTGGCTC
The DNA here is from genome assembly GCA_038239465.1 of Gemmatales bacterium. Taxonomy (GTDB): domain Bacteria; phylum Planctomycetota; class Planctomycetia; order Gemmatales; family Gemmataceae; genus JBBSES01. The sequence continues at coordinate 14,202 of JBBSES010000007.1, read as the reverse complement.
TGTTGCTGCCGCAGCATGACGCGGCCGCCCGACATGACCATGGCGTTGGCATTGCCGTTTTGATATTTGCGCCGATGCGTCGTGCCGTTGCCGTTGCGCACCACCTGGCTGCCGACGTCGGTCCAGTCGGACGGCATCCGTTCGACCGGCTCCACTTTGACGGATACCGAAATCGTTTCCTTGGCCGAGCCTTTCCAGACGCCGCGATTGGGGGGCAGGTCGCCGTAATCACGGCCGACGCCGATGACGACGTGTTCATCGACAACGAAGGTGCCGCGTGTCGGATCGACGTCCACCCAGCCGGCGCGCGTGCCGCCCCAGACCTGGCACCAAGCGTGCGTCGCCGTCTCGCCGGGATGGTTGACGTAGCCGCTGACGTAGCGCGCCGGCAGGCCGATGCCCCGGCAAGCCCCCAGAAAGAGATGGGCGAAGTCCTGGCAGACGCCGCGGCCCAGGGACAGCGCCTCGCTGACCGGCGTCCAGGCGGTGGTCACTTTCTTTTCGTACTGCAAGCGCCGGCCCACTTCGGTGAGCAGCATCTCGACCACGTCGGCCAGGGAGCCGGACGGCTCGGGCAACGACTTGCGAAAAGCCTCCAACTCGGGGCTAGCGTTGACCAATTGGCTCGGCTGCAGGAATTCCAGCGTTTCCATCGGCGGCGGGAACTCGCCGGGCCAGGCGACCTCGGCGAGGCGCTCTTTCCCCGGCCGACGATGGCTGCGGACGAAACTCATCGCGCGGACCACGACCTCGCGGTGCGGCGCCAGCACGTTGAACAATTCGACCTGATTGCCAAAGCCGTCGCGGAACGTGGTAATTGGCACGGCCGGCGTGGTGCGCAGGCGATAGCCGAGGACCGTTTGGTCCTCGTTGCCCGGCGGCGCCATGCGCACCTCGAAGACGTTCTCGCTGACCGGCTCGTTGTAGCCGAGCTTGGTTTCGTGGACGATCCGCATGAGCATGGTGGCAATCCTTTTCCGGAGATTTAACCACAGAGGCACAGAGAACACAGAGAAGCTAAAATCAAAGCGAAAGTAGCAGACATCGCACTCTGTCCGTTTTTTCGTCTTCTCTGTGTCTCTGTGCCTCCGTGGTTAAAATGCGAACTTAATGGAGGAAATACGCTTGTTGCAATTCGGCGCCGATACGCCCGCACGCTTCCTGCACGCCGGTCAAGAAGGGCGATAGACCGCGGTCGAAGATTTCGCCGACGTCCATGTAGCGCAATTCGCTATCGAGACGGCCGAGCAAGCGTTCGGCTTCGGTGCCGTAGCCGTCGTCGTCGCCGCCAGAGATTTCGCGCAACGACTCCAGGCAGCGAGCGACGCCGAAACGCATGGCGCGCGGGAAGTCGGCGTCGAGCACAAGGTAGCGAACCACGCTCGGGGCGTCGATGCGATCCGGCCGTTTGCGCAGGTACGCTTCATAAGCCGAGCAGCTGCGGAGCAAGCTCGCCCAGTAGACGGTGTGCAGCGCTGGGTCGGTCACGGGGCCGCCGGAACGCAGCGCGTGCAGCTTGACGTTCAGAATGCGGCTGACCTGATCGACGCGCTCCAGGTAACGCCCTACTTGCAGAAAGTGAAACACCTCCGAACGCGGCAATGTGCTATCGATCAAGCCATCGAAAAGGATGCAATCGCGCTTGATGCGTTGATAGAAGCGAAACGGGCTGGCCTGAAAGCGCTTCTGGGCGCGCGGTCCCGAGAGGAACAGGTACAGCTGATTGATCTGGCTCCAGGCCTCGGAACTGAGGCTTTCCTGCGTGCCGCGCGCGTTCTCGCGGGCGCGGCCGATGAAGGTCATCAGCGAATGCCGGCTGGAGCGGTCGAAGGTGAGGAAACGCAGCACCGCCTCGCGGTCGCCTTCGCTTTTGGTCGCATCGAAGGCTTCGCGGCAGGCGAGGATGGTGAGGATGCTGTCAAGCGTGCTGCTGCGGCCCTCGTCGGTGGTGAGGCCGGCGGCGTCGAGTTCCAAGTGGAAGCCGTCGTCGAGCAGGCGCGCAACGTTCTCGACGCGCTCGACGTAGCGGCTCATCCAGTACAAATTTTCGGCCACCCGACTGAGCATGGTCCCTTACTCGCCGTTGGGCGTCTCCCGCAAAACCCAGGTATCCTTGCTGCCGCCGCCCTGCGAACTGTTGACCACCAGGCTGCCGCGCGGCAGGGCGACGCGCGTCAAGCCGCCGGGCATGACCTTGATCTCCTCGCCATAGATGACGAAGGGGCGCAGGTCGATGTGCCGTCCTTCGAGGTGGTCTTCCACGAAGGTCGGATGCTGGCTGAGCGTGATGGTCGGCTGGGCGATGAAGCCGCGCGGGTTGGCCTCGATCTTGCGGGCAAACTCGTCGCGCTCCGCCTGGGTCGAGGCCGGCCCGATCAACATGCCGTAGCCGCCCGAGCCGTCCACCGCTTTCACGACCAGCTTATCGAGGCGCGAAAGGATGTGCTGCCGATGCGACGGCAGCAGGGGGCGGAACGTCTCGACATTCTGAAGGATCGCGTCCTCGTGGAGATAGTAGCGGATGATGTCCGGCACGAACGGATAGATGCCCTTGTCGTCGGCGACGCTGGTGCCGACGGCGTTGGCCAGGCCGACGTTGCCGGCGCGGTACGACGCAACCAGGCCGGGCACGCCGAGTTGACTATCGCGGCGGAAGGTTAATGGGTCGAGGAAGGCGTCGTCGATGCGGCGATAGATGACGTCCACGCGCTGCAGGCCGCGCGTCGTCCGCATGAAGATTTGGCCGTTGTCCAGCACCAGGTCGCGGCCTTCGACCAGGTCCACACCCATCTGCCGGGCCAGAAAACTATGCTCGAAATAGGCCGAGTTGTACATGCCGGGCGTCAACACCACGACCGTGGGATCGTCCACTTGCGGCGCGATGTAGCGCAGCATCGCCAGCAGGTTGGCGGCGTAATCGTCGATCGGATGGACGTTGTATTCCTGGAAGAGAAAGGGGAAGACTTCCTTCATGACCTCGCGGTTCTTGAGGACGTAGCTGACGCCCGACGGCGTGCGGCCATTGTCTTCGAGAACCAAGTATTCGCCGTCGGGGGAGCGAATCAGGTCGATCCCCGAGATGTGCATGTAGATATCGCGTGGCACGCGGACGCCCACGAACTCGCGCCGGTAGCCGGAGCAAGTCATGATCAATTCCGGCGGCACGATATTGTCGCGCAGGATACGGCGTTCGTGGTAGACGTCGTGAATGAAGAGGTTCAGGGCACGGACGCGCTGCTTCAGGCCGCGTTCGAGCTTGGCCCATTCGTCGGCGGGGACGATGCGCGGCACGGGGTCGAAGGGCATGATGCGTTCGACGCCCTGTCCACGGCCATAGACGGTGAAGGTGATCCCCTGATGGCGCATCATCAGGTCGGCGACGCGGGCGCGGCGTTCGAGGTCTTCGGGCGTCCAGTTGGCCAGGCGCTCGTAAAGCGGGCCATAGTGGGCGCGCGGCTCGTTAGGCCGGGCGAACATTTCGTCGAAGCCGGTGAGGCCGTACTGTTGAAACAGCACGCCGGCAGATTCGTGCCGCGTGAGAGTCATGGGGTCATCGAGGTCTGCCATGGGAGAGTCAGGCGACGGAAAGAGGGAAGCAAACCGCGCACCACGCCACGCGGCAATGGCGGGGTCGTATCGTAACTCAATAGGGAGATTGTATTAAAGTTGCCGGCTTCGAGAGAGGTTTCTCGGGAAGCCGAAAGCGGGCGGGGAATAGTTGAGCAAGATGCCTGGAGAAGAGGCAGCGGGAGCTAGGAAGCCAGTCAACCATGGGGTTTGGCCGTCTGGGCGCGCGAGCCTTTGGTTTCCGCCTTGCGAATGGCGGCTTCGTACTTGTGCGTCGCGGCTTTGGCCCTGCGTATGGCGGCCTCGTGCAGCTGCCACGATTCGCGCACCTCGGGCGGCATCTCGAGCTTCTGTCCCGTCGCTGGGTCGTGGAACCGCAGTAATTGATCCTTTTCCTGTAAGTGTAAACCCAGCACCTTACTCGGCAGGCAGCCCGCTACGGCCCGTATGGGAGCATAGCGTCCTTGCCGCAGCCGGCCGGTAGCCGCGCAACTTCGATTTCAGCCATTTGCCATGCGGGTCAAACAGGAAGTATTCTGGCACGCGCAGCGCGTCGCGGTAGAGCGCCATCTTCGTCTCCCGGTCCTCTTCCTCGGTTTCGGGGCACGTGAACTCGATGACCACATCCGGCCCCTTGCCTTCTTTCCAAAGCAGATAGTTGCACCGCGGCGGCAGGTTGGCGACATCGCGCGCCACGAAGAGATCGGGACGGACGTAACTTCGGCCATCCCCTTCCACGTAATGCGGAATCAAAGCGCCGGCGATGAAGACTTGTGGATCATCGGCGAACCAACTTTCGAGGGCCATCGCCGTGTGAAAGAGATTGGAAACATGCAGCTGCGTTTCCCCAAACGGCTTACGGTCCCTTTCGCTGTAGTGGACCTCGTCCGATGACCGATGCTTGGAGATCTTCGCCACGGCGTTCCTCATGGGATTAAGGGAACCTTGCTTATCCAGATCACGGCTGATTTAGCCGGCGCTGGAGTTCCGCCACCTGGGCGCGCAATCGTATATTCTCCACCTCGATCTCGCGCATAGCGGCCTCGACCTCTGGCGGTGTCAACAGCCATTTCCCCGTCGCCGGGTCATGAAAGCGTAACAGCTGCCCGTGTCTTTCCAAATGCAAGCCCAGGATCTTGCTCGGCAAGCGGCCCGCAACCGGCCGGATCGCGGCATAGCGACCTTGCCGCAGCCGATATCCCCGCAAGCGCGGCTCCAACCATTCTTCGTAAGGATCGAACAGGAAGTATTCCGGCACGCGCAGGACGTCGCGGTACAGCGTCATCTTGGTCTCGCGGTCTTCTTCCTCCGTTGAGGACGACGTGAACTCGATGACCAGGTCCGGCCCCTACCTTCGCGCCTCATCAGATACTTGCGCCGCGGCGGTTCCTTGGGAACATCGCGTGCCACGAAGATGTCGGGCGAGACGTGCTGCCGCCCGTCGCCATCCTCGTAGTGAAGGAACAGGTTGCCGGCGACGAACACGAGCGGGTCGGCGGCGAACCAGACTTCGAGCGGTTCGAGCGCATAGCGGATGTTGAGGATATGCTGCTGCGTTTCGCCCATCGGCTTACCGTCCGATTCGATGTAGTGGACCTCGGCCGATTCGACGTGCTTGGGGACCGTCGCCATGCCCTTCCCCCCGTGTAGAAAGCCCGCCCCTCGTGGGGCGGGCCGTGATGTTCCCCTCATTCTACTTCTTCGACGCCTCGGACTTTACGAACCAATAGATTCCCTTCCCCGTCGGCGTGTGCGTCATGTAATAGACCTCGCCCTTCTCGTCCTCGCCGAACGACAGCACCGGCAGAGCGCGGTCCTTGATCGGCCGATTCGCCGTCACGCGCTTCTTCGCCTCGTCGTAGCGCAGGCCCCAAATTTTGCCGGTCACGTAATCCGCGTACAGGTAGCTGCCATCCAGTTCCGGCAAGCGCGTGCCGCGATAGACCGTGCCGCCGGTCAGCGACTTACCGATGTCGTGGTGGTATTCCCAAATCGGTTCGATCAAGTCCTTGCGCGGTCCGACTCCCTTGGCGCCGAAGGGATGCGTCCCCTCGCGCAGGTTCCAGCCGTAGTTGCCGCCGGAGGTGATGAGGTCGATTTCCTCGTACAAGTTTTGGCCCACGTCGGAGGCATAGAGCAGCCCCGTCTTGCGGTCGAAGGCCATGCGCCAGACGTTGCGCAGTCCGTAGGCGTAAATCTCCGGCGCCGCCTCCTCCTTATCGACGAACGGATTGTCCTTCGGAATGGCGTAGGGCTTGTCGGTGCCCTTGCCGTTGACGTCGATGCGCAGCACCTTGCCGAGCAGCGTCTTGAGATTTTGGCCATTCTCGTGCGGATCGTTGGCGGCGCCGCCGTCGCCGATGGCGATATACAGATAGCCATCCGGCCCGAAGGCGATGGTGCCGCCGTCGTGGTTCCAGTACGGTTTGGTCCAACGCATCAACACTTCTTCCGACTTCGGATCGGCCTTGTTCGGGTCGTCCTTGCTGACGCGGAGGCGCGACAGAATGTTGGTCAGCTTGTCCTTCTTACTGGTGTAGAAGACGAAGAATTCGCCGTTATCCTTGTACTTCGGGTGGAAGGCCAGGCCGAGGAAGCCTTCCTCGTTTTGCTTGTCGTCGTAGACGACGCGGTCCTGGATATCGAGGAAGATGTCGGTCTTCTTGGCCTTTTGATCGTTCGGAAAGACGTGAATGACGCCGTGCTGCGTGGCCACGAAGACGCGATTGCTGCCGTCGCCGGCGTGGGTCAACACCAGGGGACGCAACGGATTGATCGCCCCCGCGTCGGTCTCGCCCTTCCAGCCGGTCCACTGCAAATCGGGAAAGGCGACGGCGCTCTCGAGGGCCAACGGCGTGTCGTCTACCTCGGCGCCGGGCACCTGGGCGGGAATGGCCGTGATGGTGCCGGCCTTCATGTCGGGGACGAGGATGAAGCGTCCGGTCGGATCGAGGCAGGTATCGGCCGCCTGCTGGAAACCCTCGGCCACAAGGATCGGCTTGTCGCCCGGCCGTGGGATGACGTACAGCTTGCCGCCCTTGTAATCGGTGATGAACAACCGCCCATAGTGATCCCACGTCAGACCATCGCCGCTGCCCAGGCCGTCGGCGATCTTGGTGAGCGAGCCGTCGGCCAGCTTGATGCGATGCAGCTCGCCCGAGCCAAAATCGACCAGCAGAAGATTCGACATGCCATCCAGGACGAGGCCATTGGGCGTGTTCAGCACCGGCGCCTTCTTGGCATCGACGACCAGTGTTACTTTGCCCTTTTGATCGATGCGAAAGACGGCGCCGCCGGCGCCCTTGAGGTCGCCCGAATCGCTGGCGTAGAGGGTGCCGACTTCATCGACGGCGAGGTCGTTCAAGAACAGCGGCGGGATGGGAAACGCCTTGGCGTCGGCGAAGACGGTGGCCTTGCCCTTGGCGTCGATCTTCCAAATGCGCTTCTTGTCGGCGACGTAGAGGGCGTCCTGAAAGAAGACCATGCCCTTGGGATCGTCGAGGTCGGTGGTGAACGGCACCGCCTTGCCATTCTCGACGACGAGGACGCGGCCATCGCCGTCCTTGTCGAACTCGCCGATCTCGGTGACGAAGATCTTGCCGCCGAAGCCGACGGCGACCGATTCCGGGTTCTTCAACCCGGTGACGAGCGGCTTGGGCAACGGCTTGGCGTCGGCGGCGCTGGCCAGCGGCGCGAGGGCCAAGAGAAGGATTATGGGACTGAGGATGCGGATCACGACTGGTCTCCGGGGTGGGTGAGGAAGGAGGATTGGGGACAGCATAGCGGACGAGGAAGAGGGGAGCAATCGGGGGGCGATTGAGTTGGTGAGGACAACTTCTCCGGGTATTATTACCGGGGGCACACTTTGGGTCTGTCGAGGGTCGATTCATGTTCAGCTACGACGAAGTCAAGTCGCGCGTCCGGCAACAACCGTTCGTGCCATTCCGCATCGTGACTAGTTCTGGACAGATGTTCGACATCTTTCATCCCGACCTCGTTTTGATCGGCCGGCGCGAATTGACCGTCGGGGTCGCTAGCACCGAAGACCCGACGGTGTACGAGCAGCAGACCCGAATCGCCATCGGCCACGTGACCGCTTTGCAGGATTTGCCAACGCCAGCGGCGCCTACGGGAAACGGTCAGAAGTAGAAAGCTGCCTATGAATTCAGCTGGTGCCCCGTTGTCATCCCCTCTTGCATTCGTCCCACCTCGTGGAAGCCGACTGAGCGTTCGCTGCAATGGGAACAAGCTCGAAGCGCTGTTTCCACCGCGATATTTTGGCGGCAGCGCGATCCTCGCGGCATTATTTCTCTTTCTCGGTCTCTCGGGCGATCCCGAGTCTTTTGGACCGATCACGATGTCGGAAGCCGCTTGGGGTCTCGGCTTCCTCTTTCTCTTGCTGCATATCCTCGGCTGCCGTTCTCGCGTCCGCTTGGTCGTGGCCGACCACCGCTTGCCCGTTGAAATCACCGGCCCGCTAGAATCGAAACGCTGGGAATGGGCGCTGTGTGGGATTACGCGGATCGAAAACCTTAATGCGCCAGGTTTCGCGGCAGAGACAGGGCTGCGCGTCACCAGCGGCGAACGAGTGGTCACGTTGCTGAGCGATTGCAAAGCCGCCGACCTCGCCTACGTGGCCGAGTTATTGCAATGCGCGATCTTCGTGAATGACCGCAGAACGCCGCCCGATGTGCCGGCGATGGACGGCGAAATAAGTGTGACGTTCGCCAGGCGGTCCAATGAACCGCTTGCCCCGGGATTTTTGCGCTGCGAGCGCGGATCGCTGACGCTTCGCTACGCTTTCCCGCACGCGCCGGAATGGCGATTCATCGCCGCTCACGAATGGACTGCGGCCATGCTGTGGCGTGTCGTCAACGACGGTGTTTATCGGCTCACGCCCGACGACGTGAATTGCCGTGACGATGGCGAGGGATGGGGCGAAATGCGGATCGCACGCTTCGAATGGCCTGCTGTCAAGGTATCCTTCTGGTGCGATGATAAGGAGGCGCTGCACGATGCCCTGGCGCGTTTCTGGGGAGCACGTGATTGACGCCGCTCGCGCCCGTCTTTCATTTGTGTTTTCGCTCCTTCCGTGGTGCAATGCCTAACAATCCTCCGCCCGCCTGCCGCTGAAAGGCCAACGCCAATGATCGCGCGTCTCACCGCCTTCGTTCTGCTCCTCCTCTGCCTGCCCGCCGTTCGCGCCGGCACGTCCAATAGCCTCCTCGACGTGAAAGCCGACGGCACGCTGCTGGTCGCCAATCCCGACAACGGCACCGTTACCGTGGTCGATACCGTCAATCGCAAGGCGTTGCGCGAGATCAAAGTCGGGCCGAAGCCGGAGGGCGTCTCCTGGATCGGCGATGGCCCGCTCGCCGCCGTTACCGTGTTTCAGGATGACCGCGTCGTCTTCTTCGATGCCGATAAGGGCGAAGTCGTCCACAAGCTCAAGGTGCCGAACGAGCCGTATGGCATCGTCGTCGATAAGGCCGGCCAGCGCGCCTGGGTGACGCACGATTACCCCGGCAGCGTTACTGAGATCGATGTGAAAGATTACAAAGTCGTCCGCGAGATCAAGGCCGGTGCTTTCGTGCGCGGCATTGCCCTCAGCCCGGACGAATCTCGGCTCTACGTCACCGAGTTCTATACCGGCATCCTGCACGCCATTGACTTGAAGAAGGGCGCCGTGGTCGATAGCTGGAAGGGGCACTCGACCGATAATTTATGCCGCCACGTCGTCGTCCATCCCCGGCGACCTAAGGCGTATTTGTCGCATATCCGCAGCAAAATCGAGGTCATCGACGGCAGCGGCTCCATCTTTCCGCAAGTCTCCATCTGCGATCTCGTCGATGCCAGCAAGGGCAAGCGGCGCTCGTCCATCGGCATGGACTCTTATAACAATCTCCGCGTCGTGACGAACCCCTGGGAGGCGGCGTTATCGCCCGACGGCAAGCGCATCTACACCGTTTACGCCGCCACCAATGACATGAACATCAGCCAGGTGATCGACGACGATTACCAGGAGATGGAGCGTATCGGCAATGTCGTCAACGTCGGCCAACTGCCCAAGGCGATTCGCGTCAGCGGCGACGGCAAGACGGTATACGTCTACAACACGATGGATTTCGCGGTCGGCATTCACGAGGCATCCAACATGCGCTTGCAGGGGACCGTTAAAGTATGCGAGCCGGCCAAGACGCCGGAATGGGTGCGCGGTAAAATCCTCTTCAGCGCCGCGCAGCAGCCGATGACCGGCCCGCGCTGGATCGCCTGCGCCTCGTGCCATCCCGACGGCTTGACCGATGGCCGGGTCTGGCATAATCCCGAGGGCTTGCGCAAGACCACGTCATTTTTCGGCATGGCGCACACCCATCCGTTGCATTGGTCGGCCGACCGCGATGAAGTGCAGGACTTCGAGTACACCATTCGCGGCCGGCTGATGCAGGGGCGCGGCCTCATCCCCGGCGGCCTCAAGCCGAAGCTCGGCTTCAAGCCCGTCGAGTTGGAAGAGACGACCGCCGGCCGCTCCCAAGACCTCGACGCCCTGGCCATCTACAGTAACTCCTTTGAAGTGACGACGCTGTCGCCGCACCTTTCCGCCGGCAAGCTGAGCGAAGCCGCCGAGCGCGGCAAGACGCTGTTTTTCAGCAAGGAAGTCAAGTGTTCCCGCTGCCATAGCGGGCCGTACTACACCGATAGCAGTCTGCAAAAGCCGTTCAAGCTTCACGATGTCGGCACCGGCAACGACGACCCGAGTGAAAAGGTGGGGCCGAGGTACGACACCCCCTCGCTCCTGTTCGTTTACCGCACGGCGCCCTATCTCCATCATGGCAAGGCGAAGACGCTGCGCGACGTTCTCACGACGAGCAACAAGGACGACAAGCACGGCAAGACCAGTCATTTGAAGGCGGAACAGGTGGATGACCTGGTCGAGTTCTTGAAGTCGTTGCCGTATGAGTTGCCGCCGCTGGAGACGCCGAACACGGTGAAGTACCGGGTGCAGCCGAAGAAAGAGGACTAGGGGACTTCGCATGAACCCCGAATGGAAAGCGCGCTACGAAGCCGGCGTCGAAGCGGCCGGCAAGGCTGCTCAATTGGCGATGCGCTACTACGACAATGGCGTCGCCGTCGAGTGGAAGCAAGACAATAGCCCAGTAAGCATCGCCGACCGCGAGGCCGAGCAATTGCTGCGCGGCGACCTGCTCGGCCATTTCCCCGGCGACGGCTTCCTCGGCGAGGAATACGGCGACCAACCCGGCACGAGCGGTTATCGCTGGATCGTCGATCCCATCGACGGCACGCGCAGCTTCGTCCGCGGCATTCCGCTGTGGGCCACGCTGGTGGGATTGGAATACCAGGGCGAAATCATCGCCGGCATCGTCGTCGTGCCGGCGCTGGGCCACGTCTATCGCGCCCTCCGCGGCGACGGCGCTTATCGCGGCGAGCGGCGCATTCGCGTCTCGGACGTGAAGCGCCTTGAAGAATCGATGCTCTTCTATTCCAGCGTCGCCTGGTTCAAGAAGACCGGCCGGCAAGACATGTTTCTCGACATCGCGGCGCGCACGCAGCGACAGCGCGGCTTCGGTGACTTCTACGGCTTCGTGCTGGTGGCGCAGGGTTCCGGCGAGGTGATGCTCGATCACGGCGTCCATTCGTGGGACGTGGCCGCGATTCAGCCGATCGTCGAGGAAGCCGGCGGCCGCTTCACCGACTGGAAGGGCAACCGCACCATTCAAACGCCGGATGTCATCGTCAGCAATGGTGTCTTGCACGACGAAATGCTAAGTTTGCTCGTGTAGGGTAGGTCGAGCGATAGCGAGGCCCACCGGAGCCTTAGCAGATCATGGTGGGCCTCGCTAACGCTCGACCCACCCTACGCGAAGGGGAAGTTACGCCCCCTGAGCTGCACGAAATCCGCAGCCCCGCGACCGGCGTGATCGAAGCCATTCAAAAGCACCCCGGCGTGGCGGTGCGTTGCGGGGAAACGGTCCTGACGATTCGCTTGCCGGACGCGGAGTAGCGCGACCCCTTACGGCGTCTCGCCCAGCGCCAGCGTCGGCCGCCGCGATTGCATCTCCTCCACGATCTTCTCGCGCATCGCCAGGAACGCCGCCGCCGCCTTGGGATCGAACTGCTTACCCGCTTGCTTTTCCACCTCGGCGAAACCGGCGTCGGCGGCCATGCCCTTACGGTACGGGCGGTCGCTGGTCATGGCGTCGAAGGCGTCGGCGACGGCCACGATCCGCGCCAGGAGAGGAATACTCTCTCCAGCCAGCTGGTCGGGATAGCCCTGCCCGTCCCAGCGTTCGTGGTGCGAGCGCACGATGGGGATGATCGGCGCCAGGTCGGGCACCGTCGCCACGATGGTGGCCCCCTTGGTGGTGTGCGACTTCATCACGTCGAATTCCTCGGGCGTCAGCTTGCCCGGCTTGCGCAGGATGGCGTCGTCGATGCCGATCTTGCCGAAGTCGTGCAGCGGTGTGCCGATGCGGATCAGGTTCAATTCCTTCTCTTCCAACTCCAGATGCTCGGCGAGGAGACGCGAGTAGTTGGTGACGCGCACGGTATGGCCGCCGGTATAGGGATCGCGCAGTTCCACCGCCTGGGCCAAGATGCTGATGGTTTGAAGAAACATGTCGCGCTGCTTGCGCAGCAGAAAGGCGCACTCGATGCCGGCCGAGACGTTGGCGGCCAGGGCGTCGGCCAGGTGCAGGTCGTCCGCCGAGAACGGCTTTTGCCAGAAACTGCGGTCGAGGTGCAGCACGCCAAGGCGCCGGCGCGGCGTCCGCAGCAGCACGCACAGGACCGAGGCCATGGCGCCGTCGGCGATGCTCTGCGCGGAGGCCAATTCGGGGTCGTCGCTGACGGAGCAGCACAGGATCGACTCGCCGCGGCTATAGCAGCGCTGAGCCAGGTTTTGACTGAAATTGAAACGGCCCGGCGGTTCGCGGCGACCGGTCGCCAGAGCTTTCAGCTGCAATTGCTTTTGTCCATCCTCGGCCAGGACGATGGCGCCGCGCTGGGCGTCGAGGACGGCGACGGCGTCCTCCAGGATCGAGTGCAGCAACTCGTCTTCGCTTTCGAGGTGGACGAGGTGAAAGCCGGCGCGCACCAGGGCCAACAGCTGCTCGCCGGCGCGCGGCTGACGGTTGCGGTCGAGGGCCAGTCCTTGAAGGGCGTCTTCCCACGTCGATTTTCTGGTCGCCTCGACGAGCAGATGCTCGGGCGGGGGGCCGTCGTCGGCAGTCGCGGCGGCCCCGTCCTCGATCACTTCGACCGCGACGGCCACCTTGCCGAACTGAATCACGTCGCGCGACTTGACGGCCTTCTCGCCACCGGCGAGGCGCGTGCCGTTGAGGAAAGTGCCGTTGGTGCTGCCGAGGTCGCGGACGCACCAGCCGTCATCGCCGTTGCGCACCTCGGCGTGGCGGCGGCTGACGGAACTGTCGTCGAGAACGATCTCCAGCGACGCCAGGCGGCCGGCCCGCAGGAGTTGCTCCGACTCCCAGACCTTGCCTTCCACGTCGCCGTTGATTCCCCGCAAGCGAATGCGGTGCTTCACACGGGCCTCCCTCGCGCGGCTTCTCCCGCGCGGCCCGATGCGACCGCGGCGGGAGACGTGCCGTAGCGAGTATAGCTCATTGGACGAGAAGAAAACCGTTCCAGCGGGGGCGCGGGCAGGGGTGCCTCGGTCGGGCGTGTCGAGCGCGGCTTCGGTCCCTGCCGCATTAATGATACTACCCGATGCCTCTTCAAAAGGAAGAGACAGGGGCCGGTCACTCGCCAGACTTCTTCGTTTCCACGTTTTCGCGCGGCGGCTGCGCGGCGGATTGGCGAACGATTCCGATTGCCCGCCCGCGCGAGCCTCCTTACCATGCAACGGGAGAAGCGTCGGCGAGAGGGGCGTCCATGCTGGGTCCAGTCCTGTACCTGGAAATACTGCTCGGCGGCCGGCGCGGGCGGCAATACGTCTTCCGCTGGCTCTACGCCGGCCTGCTGCTCCTGCAGCTGCTGTACTTCTATTCGGCCTATCGCATCGAGGCGCGGACGCACCTGATGCTCTATCAGCGGCCCGACCCCGGCGTCACGGGGCGGTTCGCGGCCGATTTCGTCGAACTCTTCGTGGTGCAGCAATTCATCCTCGTTTTGTTGATTACCCCCGCGTTCACCGCCGGCGCCGTCGCCGACGAGAAGACGCGCGGCACGCTGCAACATTTGCTCACCGCCCATGTCACGCCGGGCGAGATCGTCGTCGGCAAACTCCTGGGCCGGCTGTGTCAGGTGGGCGTTCTCGTGCTGGCGGGGTTGCCGGTCTTGTGCTTCATCGGCGTCTTCGGCGGCTTGCATCCGATGCTGCTGGCGACCGTCCTGGCGGCGACGGCAATACCGCTGTTCGCCCTGGGAGCGGCGAGCGTCCTGGCCTCGGTCTGGAGTCGGCAGACGCGCGACGCCGTCGTCGCCCTCTACGCCATCGGCGCCGCCGGCTGCCTGTTTTACTGGGGAACACAGCGGCTGGCGCAATTCATGACGTCCCGCGTGCCAGCCGGCGCGCCCCTGGATGGAACGACCTCTTTCTTCGTCAGTCTGGCTTTCAGGTTGCGCCTTTTTAACCCGCTGGCGGTGGTGGAGCCGGCC